>DAICZO010000375.1 GCA_027311125.1 Acidobacteriaceae bacterium | reverse complement strand
CTCGAAGGCGCAGGTACCTGTCTATAATCAAGCCACCATTGCATGTCACAGGTACTCGTACGGAGCATCCTCCATAGCGTGTCCCTGATATTTCTGCCTGGAGAACGTACCCATGTCCCAATCAATGACCAACGTTCAGCGTCTCGAAGATGCTGGCATACTCAAGGCCGCGCACTTTAGCGAGCAGGACACTAAATTGATCGAAAGCATCACCTTGGAAGAGGTTGAAGTCCTGATCAAGCTCCGCGCAAAGCTGGGCGAAACCCCTGCCGGCAAAGAGCATATGCGCCCCAACATCATCGTCTGAGTTTGCCTTCGCCAACTCATGGATCGCTCTGGAAATGTACGGTGATTTCCCTACTTCGCCGCGCCTGTACTAGTTGAGACGAGGTCTAGTTTTCATGCCGCCGACAACACACAGTGACGTCTTGTGGAGCAAAATTCATCTTGCCGAGCAGCGACTGTCCGCCGCCAGCGACCGTTTCTGGAACCACCCCCAACTCGCAACCTTATATCCCTCATTTTTGATCCAGCTCCACCACATCGTATGCGGCGGTCTCGATCTCATGGCCTTTGCTGCCACCCGGGCAGCCTCACTCACGCACGACCCGTCCGCAGTCATCGCCGCAACCTACCTGCGCCATCACATCGAAGAAGAGCAGGACCACGCCGGCTGGCTGCTGCGCGACATCGCAACCCTTGGCATCGACCCCCAACAGGTCCGCGCTACCCCACCCTTGCCCAGCGTCATCTCCCTTCTGGGCGGGCGCTACTTCTGGATCGCTCACGCCCATCCCGTCGCGGTCTTCGGTTACCTCATCGTACTCGAGGGCTCGCCCCCACTCATCCATCAGTTAGATGAGATACAGCGCCGCACCCAACTGCCGCCAGACTCCTTCCGCTGCCTCCGGTCGCACGCGGAAGACGATCCCGCGCACCTTGCCGACCTCAATCGAACCCTCGACTCCATGCCACTCTCGCCGCAGCAGAGCAGCCGTATCGCGCTCGAAGCCTTTGCGACGATCGATGCCGTAGCAGACTTGCTCGATCAACTCGCGGCCCCTTCCTCTGCCGCCTCCCTCGCCCCGCCCGTTATGGTAGCCACCGATGCTTGAAGGCCAGACCATCGCGCACTACCGCATCCTCGGCCAGATCGGTGCCGGGGCTATGGGCATCGTTTGTAAAGCTCACGATCTCCGCCTCGACCGCATCGTCGCACTCAAATACTTATCGCCCGAGATCATCGCCAACCCCAAGTCACGGCAGCGTTTTTTGCAGGAGGCACGCGCCGCATCCCAGCTCGATAATCCCAACGTCTGCCGCATCCACCTCATCGAAGAACTCGACGATGGCCAGATCATCCTCGTGCTGGCCTACTACGAAGGCGAGACTCTCGCAGCTCGCATCGCGCGCGGTCGGCTGGAACTGGATACAGCCGTACACTTCGCCTCGCAGCTTCTCTCCGGCCTCGAGCACGCCCACGCCAACGGCGTCATTCATCGCGACATCAAGCCCGCCAACATGATCATCCTGCGCAACGGCGACCTCAAGATCGTTGACTTCGGCCTGGCCACCGCCGCCAACTCCAGGTCGGAGCTCACCGAAACCGGCGCGCTCATGGGCACCATCAGCTACATGTCGCCGGAGCAGATCCTCTGCCGCGACATCGACCATCGCAGCGACCTCTGGGCCTCCGGCGTCGTCCTCTACCAGATGCTCACCGCAGAGCTGCCCTTCACCGGCGATAGCCCCTACGCCGTCTTCGATGCCATCCTGCATGCGCAGCACAAACATCCCCACCAGCATGTGCCGGACCTGCCCCGAGGCGTCAGCGACGTGGTCGCGCGGGCACTCTCCCGCGAACTCACCCGACGCTTCCAGTCCGCCAACGACTTCCTCGCCGCCCTCCGTCAACTCACCGAATCCCTCAAGTCCGCCACCCAGGACACCTTGCTCATCCCCGCGCAGGAGGCCGCCCGCATCGGCCTCGCCGAAAATTATGTCCTCGTCCTGCCCTTCGTCATGATGGGCGACAACCCCGAGGCCGCGTACTTCTGCGACGGCTTGACCGATGAGATCATCACCGACCTCTCCGCCGTACGCTCCTTGCGGACCATCTGCAGCACCTCCGCCATGCGTTTGAAAGGCACTCAGGAGACCCCCCAGCAGATCGCTCAGACCCTGCACGTCCGTTACATACTGCGCGGCACCGTCCGTCTCGGACAAACCCAGCAATCCATCGCCAACAGCATCCGCGTCACCGTGCAACTGATCGACCCACTCGACGACTCAATCCTCTGGGCAGAAAAATACAACGGCACGCTCGAGGACGTCTTTGCTATCCAGGAGAACATCTCCCGCCAGGTCGTGCAGGCGCTCAAGGTCACCCTCACCCCCTCGGAAGATCAACAACTCCTCCAGCGCCCCCTGCCCGACATTCGCGCCTATCAGTACTACCTCAAGGCCAAGCAGGAGATCCTCAACTACTCCCGCGAAGCTCTGGATCGCGCCCTCGAGTATCTCGGCCAGGGAGAGTTGCTCGTCGGCAACAACGCCTTGCTCCTCTGCGCCAAAGGTCAGGTCTACTGGCAGTTCATCAACGCCGGCATCTCCACCGATCCCGACTACCTCCGCAAGGCCCGCGAATGCGCCTTCCAGGCATTGCAGCTCGATCCCGACTCAGCCCATGCCACCCGTCTGCTGGGCCTCATCAGCCTCCAGGAGGGCGACTCGCAACGCGCCGTGCGGCTACTCAAGCAGTCCATCGCCAGCAACCCCAACGACTCCGACAGCATCAGTTGGTACTGTGCGATCTGCGCCCTCAGCGGCAAGGCAGACGCTGCCATGCCCCTGGGCCGCCGCATCGCCGTCATCGATCCCTTGACCCCCATCTACCGCTTCATCCCCGGCCTGCTCGCACTCATGGCCGGCCAGTTTGAAGACGCCCTGCCGTCCTTCGACGAGGCCATCCGCGAAGACCCCAGCAACGCCATGCTGCTGTGGTCCCGAGGCCAGGTACTCCTGCTCGCACGCCGTAACGCGGAAGCCATTCAGCAGTTCCAGGCCATGCAACTCATCTGCCCCGATCAGTTCTTCACCAGTCTCGGAGCCTTTATGGCCGCAGCCCTCCGCAACGACGTCGCCGCCGCCGCCGAACTGGCCACCCCGTCCCTCCGTGAGACGGTCTTCGGCGATCCCCACTACTCCTGGGCCATGGCCCAAAGCTGTGCACTCCTCGGCCAAACCGAGGAAAGCCTCGTCTGGCTCGACAATGCCCTGGAAAAAGGCTTCCTCAACTATCCCATGATCGCCCGCTGGGACCACACCCTCGCACCCATTCGCCAGCAGCCCGCCTGTGTTGCTATCCTGCAGCGCATGAAGATGCGTTGGGAAGCATTTGAAGCGTAACTTGATTCCCACAAACTACGCCGATACGTCCCGTAAGGAGGCATAGCGAATGCATCCTGCAACCAGACACTCCAGCCGCAAAGCCCCTGCCGCTCCCAGTCAGATGCTGGCGATCACCCTCCTCCTCCGTCCCAGAACCGCCCTGCCAGAGCTCGACCACCCCCTCGCAACTGGCTCCGGCCAGCGCCACCACCTCACCCATGCGGAGATGGCCTCACGCCACGGAGCCCACCCACACGATCTTGATATCGTCCGCACCTTCGCCAGCAACCACCAGCTACAGATCGGTGAGATCGACCCCGCCCGCCGCACCGTGCAGCTTACCGGTACCATCGCCTCCATCGCCGAAGCCTTTCACACCTCGCTCTACCACCACTCCCACCCAGCCAGCGGCGAAGCAACCTTCCTCTCGCCCATCACCGAGCCATCCATCCCATCCTCGCTGCGCCACGTCGTGGAGGCCGTTCTCGGTCTGCACACCGGTTCTACCGCCCGCCGCCACCGTACTACCCTTGCCGCGCCCGCCCACCAGCCTCACTCGTTGCGCCAGCTAGCCAGCGCCTACAATCTCCCCTCGCAGGCCAACTGCTCCAGCCAGACCATCGGACTCATTGAACTCGGTGGCGGCTTTCATCCTCACGACATCACCGCTTTCTGTCAGGCCAATCAGCTTCCCACACCACGCATCTCCGTCGTAGAGGTGCATGGCGGCAAAAATGCACCCGCCCCCACCGCCGCCATCCAGCACATGCTCGATTGCCTCAACGGACAAATCAAGCTCACCCAGGACGCGCTGCAATCCGCTTCCATTGAGGCGGCACAAGCCACCGTCGAAGTCACCATGGATCTCGCCATCCTCGCCGGTCTCGCCCCCGGCGCACACCTCGTCCTCTACTTCGGCACCGCCGACGAGCAGGGAATCTACCACGCCCTCAGCCACGCCATCTACGACCAGACCCACCGCCCCGACATCCTCTCCATCAGTTGGGGAGAGGCTGAGCCCGCCGTCTCCGAGACCTACCTCTTCGCCATCGACCGTCTCCTGCTGGCCGCCAGCCATCTCGGCATCACCGTGTGCGCCTCCTCCGGCGATGCCGGGGCTCACAACAACTCGCCCGACCACCTTCCAGCCGTCAACTTTCCGGCCAGCAGCCCCTACTGCCTGGCCTGCGGAGGAACCAACGCTCACCTCAAAACTGCAGCACCCACGCCCGATGCAGCCGAAATCATCGAAGAGGTCGCCTGGAACGCCACCCACTTCGGCTTCAAAGGCGCCACCGGAGGCGGCGTCAGCCGCTACTTCCCCCTGCCACCCTGGCAGCACCGTGCCCACGTCCCCCGCAGTCCCTTCGACAAGCCCGGCCGAGGCGTCCCCGATGTCGCCGGCCCAGCCGACCCCCGCTGCGGTTTCGAGATTCAGATGGCAGGCCGCTCCTTCACTACCGCCGGAACCAGCGCCGTAGCTCCTCTCTGGGCCGCCCTGCTGGCCCAGTGCAACCAGGCACTCGGCCACCGCTGCGGCCACATCCACGACCACCTCTACCACATCGGCCACCACCAACTCGCCGGCTTGCGGCCCGTCACC
>DAICZO010000361.1 GCA_027311125.1 Acidobacteriaceae bacterium | reverse complement strand
ATGGTCGACGTCATCACCCGCATCGTCGACGACGGCTACCTCTTCCAGGTCCACGAGCACTACGCCCGCAACCTCGTCGTCGGCTTCGCCCGCATGGATGGCCGCCCCGTCGGCATCGTCGCCAACCAGCCTGCCTTCCTCGCCGGTGTGCTCGACATCAACGCCAGCGTCAAAGGCGCACGCTTCGTCCGCTTCTGCGACGCCTTCAACATTCCGCTTATCACCTTTGAGGACGTCCCCGGCTTCATGCCCGGCGTCCAGCAGGAGCACGGCGGCATCATCCGGCACGGCGCCAAACTGCTGTACGCCTTCGCCGAGGCTACCGTCCCCAAGCTCACCGTCATCACCCGCAAGGCCTACGGCGGCGCCTACTGCGTCATGAGCAGCAAGCACCTCCGCACCGACCTCAACCTCGCCTGGCCCACCGCGGAGATCGCCGTCATGGGTCCGGAAGGTGCAGTCAACATCGTCTACAAACGCGAGTTCGACCTTACCCTGCGCCGCGCCGAAGCCGTCATGCCTCAGGGGGTCACCTTGTCCGAAGAAGAAAAGCTCGCCATCCTCACGGAGATCCGTCAGGAGAAAGTTGAAGAGTTCCGCGAACGCTTCGCCAACCCCTACGTCGCCGCCGAACGCGGCTACATCGACGCCGTCATTCGCCCCAGCGAGACCCGCCGCCGCCTCAACGCCGCGCTCGACATGCTCAGCACCAAGCGCGACAAGAACCCCGCCAAAAAGCACGGCAACATTCCCCTGTAACGGTGCCCGCCATGCCTGCCAGGGTCATCTCCACCAGCAATGCCGAACACCACACCCGGGCGCGCCAGTTCTTCTTCGTGCTGGAAGGTGAGTTGTCCCTGGAGGTCGAGCATCACCTCTTCCTGCTCCGCGCAGGCGAGGGTCTCGAAGTTGCACCCGGACAGGTGCATCAAGCCATCAATCGCAGCGCCGCGGCCGTCAGGCTGCTGGTAACCAGCCAGCCTCCCAGCCACGGCGACCGCATCGAAGCAGAATAGCCTTACTTGCCAGTATCGATCTTCAGGATAAACAGGAACTGGTTCTTCGTATCGAAGGAGCTGATCGACTTGACGGCGCTCTTCTTGCCGTCGCTCTCCGCCCACACGTCGTAGTCCGTTCCCTGCGCCAACTGGCCAAAGCGGTAGCTGCCCTGGTCGTCTGTAATGTAGCTCTTCACCGCCAGCGTACGACCGTCCTTCAGGTACACCACCGCACCCTTGATCGCCGCATCCGACTTATCCGTTACCTTGCCCTGCACCACCCGCTGCACCGGTCCGCGCTGCTGCGCCATCGCAGGAACAACACGGATCGCAACCACGCCCAACATCATGGCGCAGCACACCAACAGCGTCTTACCGGCTAACAGGCGGAACGTACCAAGGGTCTTCATACTCCTAAGTATACGTCCACAGCCTTTTGCAGTAGCGTGATTAATCTTCGTCCTCGTCATCGATCGGCGTGGCCTCTTCGTCGTCATAGCCTTCGGCTTCAATCGGAGCCAGCTCGATCGGGTCCACCGACACGACCTCCAACTCCAGCCCACACTCATCACACAGTACGGTTTCGCCTTCTTCTACTTCGTCCGCATCCACACTGATCGGGTTATCGCATTCAGGACATACAACGGCCATCTTGGTTGCCTCCAGGCTAGTTCTTGTTTCGCTGATCTTTCCCTATAGGATCTCCCTATAAGATATTCACTACGTTCTTACCACCGCATGGCTATTTCTAGCGGCCTTGCGTCGGTACGTCAAGCTTACGATTGTTCTACCGCTTCAGTTTCCACATGAGGAAAATTAACGTGACCATTCGACGCACCCCGTTTCGCTTCGTTT
>DAICZO010000356.1 GCA_027311125.1 Acidobacteriaceae bacterium | reverse complement strand
GGTGAGTACAGTGTTGACGGCCTGCTGGAAGGCTGGCTGGGAGACGTTGAGGGTGGCGATGGCGGGCTGGTTGGGAACGCCGGCGAACTGGGCCGTGAGGTACTGGGGCCAGGAGATGGCGGGGTTGATGGCGGCGAGTTGGGCGACAGTCATCTTGTGGTACTGCTTGTAGGGGTCGCGGCGTTCTACGCGGGTGAGCGAGGCCGTGGCGAGGGTGGTTTCGATGCGGAGGATGGTGGCGGCATCAGCGGCGGCGGCGGTGGCGGACTCGCCGGAGAGGGTGAGCAGGCGGGTGATGTAGTCGAGGTATTTGGCGCGGGTTTCGATGCTTTTGGCGTCGGTCTTGAGGTAGTAGTCACGATCGGGGAGGCCGAGACCGCCGGCGCCGATATCGACGATGACCTGGCTGGAGTCGCCGGCGTCCTGGGCGGAGCCGGAGTTGAAGAAGAAGGTTCCGGAGCCGTGCTGGTGTAGGGTGCCGAGAGCAGCGATGAGGGACTTTCGGTCGTGGAGCTGGTCGATGGCGGCGAGATCGGGGGCGAGCGGGGTGAGGCCGCGGCGGTCGATGGCGGCGGTGTCCATGCAGGCGGCGAAGTAGTCACCGACCTTTTGCTGGACGGGGGTGCGGACGGTGGCGGTGGCGTCGGCCTGGAGGATGCCCCAGAGGAATTGCTGGTTGTCGTTGGCGAGCTTGGAGTAGACGTCCCAACTGGACTGGTCGGCGGGGATGGGATTGTTCTTCATCCAGCCGCCGCAGGAGTACTGGTAGAAGTTGTTGCAGGGATCGACGGAACGATCGAGAGAGGCGGGGTCGAGGCTGGGGGCGTAGGGCATTTGGGCGAGCGGCTGGGCAGGTGGCTGGGCGAAGGCAGCGGGAGAGATGAACAGGAGAGCTGCGATGAGCCGGGCCGGGTGAATGCGCATAACGATTGTCCTCGTAACGGAATGCTACCTTACGGTTGGCGGACGCCGGGGCATTTTGGGAGGCGGTTTGTGGAAGAGTTGGATGGGATGAACAGGTGGTGGTATGGAAAGAGGGGATGGAGAGGTGGACTAATTTGGCTGGTGTCCTTGACATTCCGTTGATCCACAAGCAAACTGCCAACATCATCACTGTTTGACAGTTGCTCGGGGTTCAGGAAGCGAAAAGGGATCGTATTGGCCGACTCAATCACAAGCCGCGTCAGCTTCACCCTAGACTCGTCCCTCGAGAGCGTTGACAAGGTTGAACAAACGGCAGAGCAGTATGCGAAACAAGCGGGGTTCGATGAGGATACCGTTCCGCATATTGCGATGGCAGTACGCGAAGCAGCCGTGAATGCAGTGTTGCATGGGAATGCGTACGACAAGCAGAAGCAGATCCATGCAGCCTTTGAAACGACTACCGATTCGCTGATTATCCGAATTTCGGATGAAGGCCCGGGGCTCGATCCTGAGGGGATTCCCGACCCCCTGGCACCAGAGAATATTCTCCGCGGCTCGGGTCGTGGGATCTTCCTTATCCGCGCGTTTATGGATGAGGTAAACTTTCGGCAGTTAAACCCTGGCACAGAAATGACTTTGATTAAGCACCGTACACCCGCGCAGCCGGGGACCTAAGGAGAAGACGACTCATGAGCATGAAAGTACATACTCGCCAAGTGGACGGCATTACCATACTGGATCTTAGCGGCCGGATTACTCTCGGCGAAGGCAGCGTGACGATTCGTGACGCAGTTCGCGACGTGCTGGCCAAGGGATCGAACAAGATCCTGCTGAACCTGGGCGATATCAACTACATTGACAGCTCTGGCATCGGCGAGTTGGTGAGCGCGTTTACGACGGTACGGAACAGCGGCGGCGAGTTGAAGCTGCTGAACCTGACGAAGAAGGTCCACGACCTGCTACAGATCACGAAGCTGTACACGGTATTCGACATCAAGGACGATGAAGCCACCGCGATTGCAGCGTTTTCCAAGTAGATTCTGAGGGATTGCAGGATGAAGTAGAACAGCCGTCGCTTGCGCGACGGCTGTTTTGTTTGGGTGCCGAGGATGCTGGTTGAAGGTTATTTGCTGAAGTCAACCTTGGGTGCGGTGCTGTTTTCCGGATTGCCTTTGAAGTACTCGTCACGGTAGTGGAAACCGGCGAAGTTTGCCCAGATGCTGTTGGGAAACTTGCGGATGTATACGTTGTAGTCCTCGAGGGTGCGGTTGTAGCGCTGGCGCTCGACGGCGATGCGGTTTTCGGTTCCGGCGAGTTCATCGGTGAGGCGGATGAACTGCTCGTTACCCTTGAGGTTGGGGTACTGCTCCTGCAGACGGAAGAATGGCCCGAGGGCTACGTCCATCTTGGCGTTGGCCTGGATGCTGCTGGCGCGATCGGGCGCGCTGGTAATGGCGGCACGTGCGTTGGCGATGTTGGTGAGGACCGTGGACTCCTCGGCGACGTAGCCTTTGACGGAGGCGACGAGGTTGGGGATGAGGTCAAGACGGCGCTGCTGGACGACATCGACCTGCGCGTAGGCCTGCGTAACGGCCTCATTTTTCTGGACCATGGTGTTTTTCGCGCCGATGTAGCTGCCGCCGATGAGCAGGAGCACAACGAGCATGAGACCGACGACTCCTAAGACAACCCAAAGAGCTTTCATGTGGTTTCCTGACTTCCTTTCGTGAGTGGTTCGATGAATTCTGTCCGCTGGTACCGGCTACTGTATCACCGGGAGATGCGGCGCCTGATTGCTATACGCGATTTACATGGGTGCCCCTCAGAAATCTCCACTTGCTCCACCACCACCGGAGCCTCCTCCGCCAAAGCCTCCGAAGCCACCGCCGCCTCCGCCACGGTCGTCGTCACCGCCGCCACGCCCGCCGAAGCCGCCTCCGAGGAGGTTGCCGAGGAGGAAGAAGAGGATTCCGGTGTTGCCGGTGCTGACGAGCAGGATGATGACCAGTACGATGACGCCGCCACCGATGAGGACCTGGAGGGGGCTGAGTTGCACGGTCTGCTGCTGGGACTGGCGGTGGTACTGGTGAATGATGGGGGAGAGGGTGACGCCGGCGTCGGCGGCGATGACGTTGGCGATCTGCTGGACACCGAGAGGGACGGCGGTGTTGTAGTCGCCCTGCTGGGCGGCGGGGACCATGGACCGTCCGATGTCGCCTACCTTGGCGTCGTTGAGGATGCCTTCGAGGCCGTAGCCGACTTCGATGCGGCCGCGGCGGGGGTTCATGACGAGGACCATGAGTACGCCGCGGTCGGTGCCCTTGGTTCCGACCTTCCACTTGTCTTCGAGCTGGGTGGAGAACTCTTCGATGGACTGATCGTTGTCGAGGGTTTTGATGGTGACGACGGCGATCTGAGCGTGGGCCTGGCGATCGACCTGGGTGCAGAGATCCTCGACGGATTGTTTGGTGGAGGGGGAGAGGACGCCGGCGAAGTCGTTGACGTAGCCGGTGGGAGCGGGGAGATCGCTGACCTTCTCGGCCTGGAGAGTGGCAGCCGAGAGGACGGCCAGAAGAACGAGAACCAGACCTCGAGCGAGACGCTTCATCAGGATTGATTCTACGCTTGCGCGGAGGTGGCCGGGGGCGGCGGCGCGGAGTCCTGGGGTGGGCTATTGGGGCTGTGT
>DAICZO010000340.1 GCA_027311125.1 Acidobacteriaceae bacterium | reverse complement strand
CCGGCGGCTCCACCCCCCGCACCATGCTGGAGTTCCTCGCCGACCCCGCTCAGCCCTTCCGCAGCCAGGTCCCCTGGGACCAGCTCGATCTCTTCTGGGTCGACGAGCGCTCCGTCCCTCCCGACCAGCCCGACTCCAACTACCGCATGACCCGCGAAGCCCTGCTCTCCAAGGTCCCCCTGGTGCCCGAGCGCATCCACCGCATCGAGGGCGAACTCGATCCCGAGGTCGCCGCCGCACGCTACGAGTCCGCCATCCGCAACTCCTTCAAGCTCGAAGGCGCCCAGACCCCCACCTTCGATCTCATCCTCCTCGGCATGGGCGAAGACGGTCACACCGCCTCCCTCTTCCCCCACACCGAGGCCCTCGATAACCTCGCCAGCATCGCCATCGCCAACCACGTCCCCCAAAAGGACACCTGGCGCATCACCCTCACCTGGCCCGTCATCAATCAGGGCAGGGAAGTGGCCTTCCTCATCGAAGGTGAACCCAAGGCGCAGGTCCTCCACGACGTCTTCCTCGGCCCCTACCAGCCCGAAACCTATCCCGCTCAACTCATCCGTCCCGCCTCCGGCCAGCTCACCCTCTTGCTTGATCGCGCTGCAGCATCTAAGCTGCCAGAACCGGACGTGGCAACAAATACCGGAACTCTGGAGCTGAAATAAATGATCCTCGCAGGTGACGTAGGCGGTACCAAGGTCCATCTCGCTCTCTATGACTTCGCCAATGGACGCCTTCACCCCATCCGCGATCACAAATTTGCCGCTCACGAGTTCGCCTCCCTCGACGACGTCGTCAACCGCTTCCTCGCCGCCGCCGACGGCCACGAAGCCACCAGCCCCGACCAGATCGTCGCTGCCTGCTTCGGCTGTCCCGGCCCCGTCCGCGATGGCCGCCTCAAGCTCACCAATCTTCCCTGGACCCTCGACACCCGCGAGCTGCAGAAGTCCCTCGCCATCCAGCACATCTTCCTCATCAACGATCTCGAAGCCAACGGCTACGGCATCCCCGAACTCACCCCCGACCAGATCTTCACCCTCCACCAGGGCGATCCCGACGCTCAGGGCCATCGCGGCCTCATCGCCGCCGGCACCGGCCTCGGCGAAGCACTGCTCATCTGGGACGGCAAAAACCATCGCCCCATCCCCTCCGAAGGTGGTCACTGCGACTTCGCCGCCCGCACCACCCGCGAGATCGCACTCCTCGAATACCTCCGCAGCACCCTCAAGGGCCGCGTCTCCTTTGAGCGAGTCGTCTCCGGCATCGGCATCAAAAACGTCTACGCCTTCCTCCGCGACGTAGAAAAACTCGACGAGCCCCAGTGGCTCAAAGAGCGCCTCGAAACCGAAGACCCCAACGCCGTCATCGGCCAGTGCGCCGAGGATGGCTCCAGCTCCATCTGCTTCGAAACCCTCAAAACCTTCGCCTCCGCCTACGGAGCCGAGACCGGCAACCTCGCCCTCAAAATCCTCGCCACCGGCGGCATGTACCTCGGCGGCGGCATCGCCCCCAAGATCCTCAAGACCCTCCAGAACGGCTCCTTCACCCAGGCCTTCCTCGACAAGGGGCGTATCTCGCCACTCCTTCAGGCCATCCCCGTACGCATCATCCTCGAAGACTCCTGCGCCCTCCTCGGTGCCGCCGCCTACGCCGAAGCCCGAGCCTCCGAGAACTCCGGCCACTCCGAGCGCGCCGCCTCCCTCCAGGCCTAACGCACCCGCATCGTCTGCCCTCGCCTCCCACCTGGCTCCCGCCACCGGCCCGCCAGTTGTCCCACGGCGGCAAGCGCGAAGCTGGCTCCAGCCGTCCCACCTAACTAGGGATAGCGCTACGCTTCCGCCAAAAAAACTTCGTCAGGTTCCACTGCACAGAACCGTCGCCTTTGAGTATCCTTACTCTCATGCTTTCGACCCGACTCGTCCGCCACTCCCTCCTTGCGTTAGCTGCTCTCACTCTCCCCGTCGCCGCCAACGCCCAGCGCCTCCCCGCCAACGCCCACCC
>DAICZO010000332.1 GCA_027311125.1 Acidobacteriaceae bacterium | reverse complement strand
CTGGTCGCCCAGATCGGCGTACTCTCCGGCCGGGCAACCACGGAGCCGCTGCCGTTGACTCCTATCCTGCACAAGCAGCTAAGGGTCCAGGGCATCTACGTTGGCTCGCGTGCCATGTTCGAGCAGATGAACGCGGCCATTGCAGCCGCACAACTGCGTCCGGTGGTGGATCGCGTCTTCGCATTCGACGAGGCGCAGGCAGCCTTCCATCACATGGAGTCAGCCGCCCACTTTGGCAAGATCGTAATTCGCGTGGCTTGAGTTTCGTCGGCACGCGGGTTGTTGCCGTGGTCAAATTCCGCCACGGTGAGCTGCTGCTGGTTGCCTATAATCGGGATACAGAACGCA
This sequence comes from Acidobacteriaceae bacterium, assembly GCA_027311125.1. Lineage (GTDB taxonomy): Bacteria > Acidobacteriota > Terriglobia > Terriglobales > Acidobacteriaceae > Edaphobacter. Next base: position 2,675 of record DAICZO010000332.1, on the reverse strand, counting down.
GGCGGAGATGACACGCAGTGATCGTTGAGATTAAGGGCCTGCAAAAGGTCTACGAAGGCAAGCAGCGCGTGGTGGCGGTGGATGGTATCGACCTGAACGTGGCGGAGGGTGAGCTGTATGGCTTGCTCGGCCCCAACGGCGCGGGCAAAACGACGACCATCAGCATCTGCACCACGCGAGCGTTGCCGACTGCGGGTCAGGTCAAAATTGCCGGGATCGACGTCGTGGCATCACCGGCGATTGCTCGTCGCGGCATCGGCGTGGTGCCGCAGTACAACACGCTCGATCGCTCCTGCACCATCTTCGAGAACATCCACTTTCATTGCCTGTACTTTGGCTTCTCCCGTGCCGATGCAACCCTGCGCACGCAGCGTTTACTGGAGCAGTTTCACCTGACCGAGCGTGCGGATGCCTATCCCGCGCAACTCTCCGGCGGGCTGGCACAGCGGGTGCAGATCGCTCGCGCCATCGCCCACCGGCCTAAGGTTTTGTTTCTGGATGAGCCCAGCGCGGGGCTTGATCCACAAAGCCGCATCGCCATGTGGGAAGCCGTGCGCGCACTGCGCGAAGAGGGCATCACCGTGGTGCTCACGACACATTACATGGAGGAGGCCGACGAACTCTGCGACCGCGTCGCCATCATCGACCATGGAAAAATTCTGGTGGAGGATACCCCCGCTGCCCTGAAGGCGTCCATCGGTGCGGAGAAGGTCTATTCGCTCGATCTGCATCGTCGCGAAGGCTCCGCGGCACTGGTGGAAGCGCTGGGCAAGGTTGCCGGAGTCAGCGCAGCCGAGACAACCGAAAAAGGCGTACGCATCTTTGCGCATAGCGCCGACGGCCTGCTGGCGGAGATCGTACAGGCCGCCAATCCCTATGGCCTGCGCGACCTGACGATCACTGAAACCAGCCTGGAGACGGTCTTTATCCGTCTCACCGGCCGAGACCTGCGCGAGTAAACAAGAGTGCCCATGACGCAACTGGCCAGCCCATCCCGCATCGTCGTCGCACCGCCGCAGCCCAGCGCACTGGTGCAGTACAGCCGCGCCTTCGCCGGACTCTTTCTGCGCGATCTGTTTGTGCTGCGGCGCGAGCTGTTTCCGTTTGTGATCCGCGTGTGCATGAATCCGCTGCTGTTTCTGTTTGTGTTCACCTATGTGATTCCGCACATGAACGGCGGGGCTGCAATGAACCCGACCGCGGCCATGGCGGGCAATGCCTTCTCTACCGTGCTGTTGCCGGGACTTATGGCGGTGGCGATCATGTTCAGCGGAATAGCAGCCGTGGCGCTGCCGCTGGCACAGGAGTTCGGTGTCACCCGCGAGATCGACGACCGCGTGATGTGTCCGCTGCCTGTCGCAGCCGTCGCCATTGAGAAGATCTGCTTCTCCGCGCTGCAGAGCATGGTGGCTGCCGCCATCGTCTATCCGCTGGCCTACTATGTGCCTGCGGTCCATCCAACCACGCATGTAGGCAACTGGCCGTTTTTGCTGGTGGTGCTCGTGCTCGCCAGCCTGACTGCGGGCGCCCTGGGCCTGACGATCGGCACCAGCGTCAAGCCGCAGCAGATCGGCCTGATCTTCGGCGTGGTCGTCATTCCGATCACCTTCCTGGGCTGTGTCTACTACCCCTGGGCCGCGCTCACGCACATCCGCTGGCTGCAGGTGGGCGTGCTGGTCAACCCCATTGTGTACATGAGCGAAGGGCTGCGTGCCGCCATCACACCATCGCTGCCGCACATGCATCCCGCGCTGATCCTCACCATGTTGACGGTGGCGTTATGCCTGCTGACCTGGCTTGGAATTCGCGGCTTCCTCCGCCGTGTGATCGGATAAGGTTACAAATTCTTCCGTAGCGCTTACCGCTCTTATTCCTGGTTGCGCAGGTGTCCGTGGTTGGCTGGCGCGGTAGCCAGCACCGGCTCTTCGGCAGGTCCTGTGGCGGCGAGACGCAGACGCAGATTGTCGGCGATCAGCTTGCCGTGAAACCGGCCATTCTCGATGAATATCTCGTTTGTTCGCTCCCCCGCAACGATCACTCCCGCCAGATAGATGCCAGCGATGTTGCTCTCCAGCGTGGCAGGATCGCAGGTTGGCACACGATCGTTCTGCTCGTCCAGGGTCACGCCCAGCGACTCGATAAACGTAAAGTCAGGATGATAACCGGTCAGCGCAAAGACGAAGTGATTGGGCAGGACGACCTCGCCCTGTGGAGTGGACAGCGTGACCGTGTCCTCGGCGATATTTGTAACCGTACTGGTAAAGTATCCCTTGATCTCGCGGTTCTTCAGGCGGTTGTTGATGTCCGGCAGAATCCAGTACTTGACGTGCCGGTGCATCTCCGGGCCACGGTGCACCAGGGTGACTCGTGCTCCGTGCCGCCACAGCTCCAGCGCCGCAATAGCGGCCGAGTTCTTGCCGCCAATCACCAGCACGTCCAGCCCATAGTAGGGGTGAGGCTCGTGGTAGTAGTGCTTGACCTTGGGCAGATCTTCCCCCGGAATACCCAGATAATTGGGCAGATCGTAGTATCCGGTGGCGACCACCAGTTTGCGGGCTCGGCGCTGAGCGCTGCGGCCAAACTGATCGGTGGTGTGTACCGTATAGTCGCCATCGCTGCCGGTCACGCGGTCGACCGTCTCGTACTGGCAGACGTTCAGTTGGTAGTGCTCGGTC
>DAICZO010000326.1 GCA_027311125.1 Acidobacteriaceae bacterium | reverse complement strand
CTGGTGGAGAAGTCGAACGGGAAGCATCAGGCGAAGGTGCTGGATTTTGGTCTGGCGAAGATTGACCTGGCGACGCGAGGTGGGCGTGCATCGCGCGCATTGGATCTGACGCTGGCGGGTGCGACGGTGGGAACGTTGTCGTATATGTCTCCGGAACAGGCGCGCGGACTGGATCTGGATGGACGCTCGGACCTGTTTTCGCTGGGTGTGGTGATGTACGAGATGGCGACGCGGCAGGTGCCTTTTCAGGGTGCGACGAGCGCGTTGATCTATGTGGAGTTGCTGAACAAATCTCCGGAGCCTTTGCATGATTGGAATGAGGCGATTCCGCGGGAGTTGGAGAAGATCATCCTGAAGCTGCTGACCAAGGAGCGGGATGGGCGTTACCAGACGGCGGGAGAGTTGGTGAAGGCGCTGCAAAAAGCTCCTGCCAAGGGTGGTGGGGGGAGTTGGTTGAAACGCTCGCCGGCAGCGGTTCCGCTGGTGCGGGCAGCCGACCCTGTGGCCCGGGTCAAGCGACCGCTTCGTACTTCGTCGGATGCCAAGTTGCCGGTGGCTCCGGCTGTGGTGGTGCCGCCGGTTCGTCCGGTTTCGAGCGGGGACAATATGTTGATCCGCCCGGTGGCGCGCGTGACACAACGCGAGGCGGGTGCGAGTGATAACGGAGTATTGCGGGGCGGGCGAGAGGTTGGCGCTTCGGAGGTAAAGAGCGAGGCAGCCGGCCAGACGGTGGCTGGGGGGGCGGGGTCGGCTACGGCCGTTGGAAGTGATGCCCGCGTTGAGATTCCCGCACGGAGTAGTTCTGGGGTGACCCAGTTCGAGTTTGACACGGAAGAGATCTCTGCGGCGTCAGCTGACCTTCATGCGAAGCAGCACGAGAAGCTGGCGGAGCAGGAACGGCTGGCTGCGGAGGAGAAGTCCAAACGCAAGCGGGTGCGGACGGCGGTCGCAGCGGCAGTCGTGCTACTGGGTGCAGGCGTGGCCTACTTTACCGTTGGCAATGGGCGGCTACGTCCCGTGCTGCTGGCTCCTGGCGATCCGCTGCTGCTGACGGTGATCCAGAACAAGACGAGCGACCATAGCCTGGATGGTACGGTGATCGAAGGGCTGGAACTGGTGCTGCGTCAGTCAGAGTATCTGACGGTGCGGGGTGGCGAGACGTATCGATCGGGGCTGCGGCAGATAGAGTCTGAAGGCGAGATTGCCGGTGCGTCGGTAGCTAATCGGCGCGTCGCCCAGAAGGTTGGCGCCAAGGCGTATCTGTATGGCGAGATTCGCGGGAACGGCTCGCCCTACACGATCAGCGTGGATGTGCTGGATGCCAGTTCGAACGACCGGCTGGCTAGTATTGAAGCGACGGCGATGGGCAAAGAGCAACTGGCGGATGCGATAGGCCGGTTGGGTAAGACGATTCGCTCGGATATGGGCGAGACGGACCGAGCGATTACGCGAAACAATGTGTCGTTAGAGCGCGAAGCAACTGCAAACGTCGATGCACTGAAGTCCTACTCCGAAGGTGATACGGCGCTGGATAGTGGAAATTTGAATGAAGCTATGGCGGCGTATGAGGATGCTGTCCGTGTCGATCCGAAGTTTGCACTGGCGCATATGAGTCTGGCCTGGCTGTATCGCACGCAGAACGCGGAGGCGATGGCGGCAAGTGAGGCCAAACTGGCGCTGGATGACGCGACCGAGGCGAGCGAACGGCTACAGTTGCTGACGCAGTTCTGCCATGAGATGAATGCGACTGGCGACTACGGACGGGCTGCGGGGATTGTGAAGCAGTTCCGCGAGTTGTATCCGCATGATGTGGCTGGGGTGCTGGCGCAGTCGATCGTGCTGCGGAAGCTGGGACATATGCCAGAGGCACTCCAGGCGGCCCAGCAGGTGTATACCGATGATCCATACCGCTCCGCGGCGTACATGGAAGCGGAGACCGAGATGGTGGCGCTCGATCGGTACCAGGGGGCTTTGGAGTTGAATGCGCAGGCCCAGCGGCTGGGAGTTTTGCTGGGGCGGAATACGTTGGCCGCAGCGTATCTGGCGGGGGATGCAGGCGTGCTGACCAGACAAAGTGCCGACCTGAAGGCGGCAGTGACCAGTGCGAAAGAGGCATCTATCTCCTATGGCGAAGCGGCGGAGTATGGGCTGTATCTGGACAACGCTGGCCAGTTGGGAGCAGGTGGGACGTTCTGGCGGGCAGCTGCAGCAATTGCTGTTCGAAGTGCCAGCCTGAAGTCGACAGGAGCATACCTGCTGGCACTGGGGGCTGTGGACCGGGGGCTGAGCGGCGAGTGCAGCCAGGCGACTGGGTTAGCCAATGAGGCGCGCAGTCTGCCGATGGGGCCGGTAGCCATGTTCAACGCTGGGATGGCGCTGGCGATGTGTGGAGATGCAAGCGGAGCTCAGCGGGCGGTGACGGAGTTGCAGCAGCAGTATCCGCACAGTACGGCGGTGACGAATTACTACCTGGCCGACCTGCGTGGAGCGATTGCGCTGCGGGCGAAGGATCCCAAGGCCGCTCTGGCAGCCCTGGCGGATGCGGCACCGTACGACCAGATATCGCTGACACCGTATTTGAGGGGGCTGGCACACCTGGCGGCAGGCGAAGGTTCGGCGGCGATTGCAGACTTCCAGACGACCGTGGACCATCGCGGAGCAGCATTTACGACCGGAAGCAATCTGTATCCGCTGGCGCAGGAGGGGTTGTCGCGAGCCTATGCCGAGATTGGCGATAAGGCGAATAGCAGCGCGGCGCATCGACGGTTTATCGAGCTATGGGGAGCAGGGAACAAGAGCCTGCCAACAGGGAATTAGCCCTGGGGGGCAGACGCTTGTCCTGACTTCAGGTTAGAGCGGTAGATGCTCGTGGGTCTGGGCAAGCAGCGACGCGATAGCACAGGAGGCTACGCGGGACTCTGCTGAGTCAGCGCGGCTGGTGAGGATGATGGGGACCTTGGCGCCGAGGACGATGCCGGCGAGGCTGGCACCGCCGAGATACTCCAGTTGCTTGGCGAGCATATTGCCGGATTCGAGGTCGGGAGCGAGCAGGATGTCGGCTTCGCCAGCGACCGGGGAGTGCAGGTTTTTGACCTCTGCGGCCTTGGCACTGACGGCGGTGTCAAAGGCCAGGGGCCCGTCGAGAATGGCACCGGTGATCTGGCCGCGGTCGGCCATCTTGCAGAGTGCAGCGGCGTCGATGGTAGAGGTAATTTTGGCGCAGACGGTCTCGACTGCCGAGAGGATGGCTACTTTGGGCATGGGGACGCCGAGAGCGTGGGCGAGTTCGATGACGTTCTTGAGGATATCCACCTTGTCTTCCAGGGTGGTATAGATGTTGATGGCGGCATCGGTAATAAAGAGGGTGCGCTCGTAGAGCGGGGCCTCCAGGACAAAGACGTGGCTAAGACGGCGGGGGGTGCGCAGGCCGGTGTTCTTTTGCAGAACAAAGTGCATCAGGAGGTCGGTGTGAAGGCTTCCTTTCATCAAGGCGGCGGTATGGCCGGAACGGCATAGTTCGGTAGCGCTGGAGGCGGCTTCTTCTTCGCTGGAGGCCTCCAGGAAGCGAAAGCCGTCGAGGTCGAGACCCTCGGCTGCGGCCAGATCGCGGATTTGACGCTCGGGACCGACGAGGATGGGTTCGATCAGGCGAGCCTGGGTGGCTTCGAGCGCTCCAGCGAGCGAGACGGCACTGCACGGCCAGCAGACGGCGACAGGAATGGCTCCGCGGAGACTTTGCTGGTGGACGAGTGCATCGAGCATGCTGGGGGAAGTTTGTTTGAAGTCCGACTCGACCGTCAAGACCATCTCGTTACTCATGCAACCTCCGTACATCGTGACCTGCTGCGTAAAACTACTTTAGCGGAGCGCATAGCGAGTTTATGTGACGCGAGTCACACAAGGCTAACCGATGTGCTGAAGGGATTTGAGCGGGGGAGGAATGGCGGAGAGACAGGGATTCGAACCCTGGATACCTTGCGGTATACACGCTTTCCAAGCGTGCGCCTTCAGCCACTCGGCCATCTCTCCACAGGTGTGTGCCGGACAGCACCACCTTATGCAAGGTAACACATTTGTTGGGGATAGTGCTTGTGGAGCGGTGGTGGGGGTGAGCCCGGTGAGCTTCTACGTTCTGATCTTGTATGTCTGATAACACATATTATGTATAGTAAAGCAGCGACAGGCAAGCCGGGGTGGTTTCCGGGCCTTGGGTGCGTCTTTGGTAGGATGGGCTGAGGTTGGTTCCCCTTCCGCCGCTATGCGTATAGTCCAGACAGTCTTCGGCGTCTTTCATCACTTTGAGTTGGCGCGGCAGTTGCATCGGCGTGGTCATCTACAGCGGGTTTACTCCACCTGGCCGTGGATGCGGTTGAAGCGTGAGGGGCTACCACGGGAGCTGGTTGAGACTTTTCCGTGGATCCATACGCCGGAGATCTTAATGCCCAGGATGGGGTTTACCAGCCCATACCTTTTAGACCAAATGAGTTATGCTAATGCGCTGGCGTTCGATGCGTGGACCAGTTGGAAGCTGCGTGATGCCGTGGTGCCGGATGTATTGATAGCTCTCTCGGGGTCGAGTCTGAAGACCGGGATGGAGTTGCAGGCACGAGGCGGGTTGATGATCTGCGATCGTGGCTCGTCGCACCAGCGGTACCAGGAGCAGATTGTGGCTGAGGAGTATCGGCGCTGGGGGGTGACGCGTCCGGTGACAGACATTCGCGATATCGTTCGCGAGGAGAAGATCTATCAGGTGGCGGACGTGATTACCGTACCCTCTCGGTTCGCTGCCCGGTCGTTTGTCGAGAGCGGGATTGCAGCGGAGAAGGTTCGGGTGATTCCCTATGGGGTTCGTCTGGAGCAGTTTCGGCGAGTAGGTGAACCACCCCAGGATCGGTTTGAGGTCCTGTTTGCGGGGTCGGTAGGGTTGCGCAAGGGCTTTCCGTATCTGCTGGAGGCATTTGCGCGTTTGCGCCATGGAAACAAGCGGTTACTGGTGGCCGGGGCGATGAACCCTGACCTGAAGACGGTGTTGGAGCGGTTGCCGCAGGAGAATGTTGAGTTCCTCGGGTCAGTCTCGCAAGCGCGTCTAGCAGAGTTGATGAGCACCAGCCACGTGATGGTGTTGCCAAGTATCGAGGAAGGACTTGCTCTGGTTCAGGGGCAGGCGCTGGCGTGTGGGTGTCCAGTCGTAGCCTCAACCAATACTGGAGGTGAAGACCTTTTTAGCAATGACGTTGAAGGCTTTATTGTTCCAGTGCGAGACGTGGATGCACTGCTGGAGCGAATGCAGGAGTTGGCAGACGACCCTGCACTGCAGCGGACGATGAGTGAGGCTGCCCTGTTGCGCGTGAACAGTCTGGGGGGGTGGGATGATTACGGGGATCAGTGGGAGCGGCTTTTGCTGGAGATGACCATGAAGGCTACTGTTTAGCTAGTTGCTCCTCCACCAACAAAATGAACAACTTCGAGTTTGTCTCCCGAATTGACCTGAGTGTCGGGCCAGGAGGCTCTGGTGGCTATTTCCCCGTTGTGCTCGACGGCGATCCGGTCTGCTTTAAGGCTGAGTTCGAGGAGTAGCTGATCGAGTGTGGTGGTTGCTGGTAGGGCGTCGAAGGTGCGGGGCTGGCCGTTGAAGATGACGGTAAGCGACATG
>DAICZO010000321.1 GCA_027311125.1 Acidobacteriaceae bacterium | reverse complement strand
GGCCTGCTGCTTGGCATTCTGCTCGCCCGCACCTTCGCGGGCTGGGTCAGCAACATCCATGGCTGGCGGTATGTCTTTGTGGTCGCCGCAGTCATCAACGCATCCTTCGTTCCGCTCTTCTGGCGGGTGATGCCCAAGCTCCCACCGCGGCAGAATCTGCTCTACCGCGACGCCATGGCCTCGCTCTGGACCCTCCTCCGCACCCAGCCTCTGTTGCGCGAAAGCTGCGTCCTCGGCGCCTTGGTCTTTGCGTCGTTAAGTTGCTTCTGGACGACGCTCGCCTTCCTCCTCAACAGCCACTACGGCCTCGGCGCCGGAGTCGCAGGCACCTTCGGCATCGTCGGAGCCGCCGGTGCCCTCGCCGCTCCCATCGCCGGACGATTTGCCGACACCAAAGGCTCTCGCTGGGTCGTCGCCGCCGGCATGAGCATCCTCGCGGCCTCTTACGTCCTCCTCTGGGGCGCGGAACGTCTTCACCTCTCCACCGCACTCCACATCACAGCGCTCTTTGTCGGAGTCGTCATCCTCGATATCGGTGCTCAGATGACCCAGGTCGCCAACCAGACCCGCATCTTCGGACTGGTCCCCTCCGCGCGCAGCCGGGTCAACACCGTGTACATGACCATCTACTTCACCGGCGCTGCCGTCGGCTCAGCCTTGGCCACCGTCGTCTGGGTCCACTGGAAGTGGAATGGTGTCTGCACGCTCGCCCTGGCATTCGTAGCCCTGGCGTTTCTGCGCCACGTCACCGGCTGCCGCGAGGGCAGCGGAAGCGAGTGCAGAGCATCGCAGGAAGACATGATTCTGGAAGCGTAGGTTGGCTCGGATGGAAGACTGCGGTCGTGGTGGGCGAGGCGGGGATCGAACCCACAACCCCGAGCTTAGAAGGCTCGTGCTCTATCCAATTGAGCTACTCGCCCCGCATGTCTTCCCTTCATTGTAGCGGCAGCCAACCCAGTCGGGGAGTTTGTCTGCAGGTCACACCCGCCCGCGCCCCATTCAACTCAGATCTTTGCCGCGGATGATCCCCACCACCGACTCCAGCGCCGCCGCCCAGTTAGCCTCTGCAGACTCCGGGTCTACACCTAACGCCTTGATGTACAAAGAAATTGCGAAGCCTTCCTGCGGACCGGTCAGGTCCACCATCGCCGGACGAATCACGCAGTCCAGCATCGCACACGCATAGTCCAGTGGCTCGGCCCGCCTCACCAGTCGGCTCGCGAACTCTTCATTCTGGTGGAACGAAGCAAACACCGATCGCTCGCGCACCAGCAAGTCCACATAACTGGCAAACCCGTGCGCCATCTCGCGCAGGTCGAGCGTAAAGTCACCCAGATCCAGCTCGGCCCGCAGCGCGTCCAACTCATGCGCATCCATCGACCACGCATCGCACTTGGCTGTAAACACCGGCGACCGGCCAGCATTCAACGCACGCAACGCCTGCAACAGAGGCGCATATAGCTCCGCTTCCGGCAGGTGATCCAGATCGTAAGGATTCTCCCGCAGATCGATAAAGCGTCGATTGCCAGTGGGATCCGAAGGATCAGACCACGGTACAACCAATACAGGATCATCCGGCGCGCATTCAACAGACCACTCAGCAAGCATGAATGTCTATCTTAGCCTTGATCGTCCTGCCGGTCGCGTCGGTTGCGGCGTTTCGTAGGTCGGCACGCAGTTTCAGGCATGTTCCCGCAAAAAATCAATCAACGTGTACTCCGCCCAATATCCATCGTATCCATCCGCGGGATCAGCCAGAAACGCACAGTGTCCGCCATGAGCGGTCTCCAGCAATTGGATCGACGGGGTCCCAAGAATCTTCGCGCGCGACTCGCTCGTCAGCCGAATAAACGGGTCATCCTCCGCGTGCAGGATCAGCGTAGGAACCTCAATCCGATCAATCACACGGGCCGCCGCAGCTCGATAGTAGTAGTCATCGGCTCCCGCGAATCCCGAGTAAAGTGCAGTAATCCGGTCGTCAAACTCCCGCAGCGACCCAATGCCCGTAGCGCGATTCGGGTCGTATGCCCGCGGAAACAAACTCGCCTTCCGTCGAAAGCGACGCAGCAGAGCGTGTAAAAACTTCAGTTCATACAGACGATTCTGCGGCCGGTGCAGGGCATCCGCAGACGGAGCCAGATCCAGCGCTGGCGACACTCCCACCAC
>DAICZO010000317.1 GCA_027311125.1 Acidobacteriaceae bacterium | reverse complement strand
GCATCAGAGCCGTCGTAGATCGCGTTGGCGACGTCCGAGGCTTCGGCGCGCGTAGGCCGCGGGTTGTCAATCATCGATTCCAGCATCTGCGTGGCGGTGATGACGGGCTTGCGGTACTCGGCGGCGCGCCGGATGATGTGCTTCTGAATGGCGGGAACCTTCTCCGGCGGGACTTCAACTCCCAAATCACCGCGAGCGACCATGATGCCGTCGGCGATTTCGAGGATAGAGTCGAGGTGCTCGATGGCCTGGGGCTTTTCGAGTTTGGCGATGACCCAGGCGTCGGACTTGAGGACCGCGAGACGATTTTTGACGTGGCGTACGTCGTCGGCGGTGCGCACGAAGGAGACGGCGACGGTATCGACACCCTGGCCGATGGCGAAGATGAGGTCTTCCTCGTCCTTCTCGGTGAGTGAGGGGACTTTGACGGGGATGCCGGGGAGGTTGATGCCTTTGTTCTCGCCGAGGGTTCCGCCGTTGACGATCTCGCAGATGACGTCTACGCCTTTGACGGCTTCGACGCGGAGTTCAATGAGGCCGTCGGAGAGCAGGAGGCGGGAGCCGGGCTCGAGATTTTCCGCGAGCGTGGTGAAGGTGGTTCCGACCATGGCCGCGGTGCCGACGATCTCACGCGGGGTGATGGTGAGGCGCTTACCTGCGATGAGTTGGACGGGCTTGTGATCCTTGAGTTTGCCGGTGCGGATCTTGGGACCCTGGAGGTCGGCAAGGATGCAGATGGGCTTGCCCTCTTCCTGCGCGATGGTGCGCACCATCTGGATGAGCTCAGCCTTCTGGGCGTGGGTGCCGGGGGAGAAGTTGAGGCGGGCGACGTCGAGGCCGGCGCGAACCAGTTGGCGGAAGACCTGGGGGTGCTGCAGGAGGGGCCGAGCGTGGCAACAATCTTGGCGCGGCGGGTGAGATCCATGCGAGGAGAGGAGGAATCGGAAAGCACCGGTTGCAGAGGATGGGTCTTAGAGGGGCTGTTGGAACTAGTCATGTGTCTGGCGCCGCATTCTTTCTAAACCTTTGCAGATTCGTTTCTGAAAGGTTATACCACTGAGTTTTGCTGCCGAAGCAATTCTAACCGTGCAGAGGTTTCTGTGCATCGGGTTCGGCTGGGGGATTATGAATAGCAGGGAAATAATGGGCACAGACAAGGCTATTGAACTCCGCCCCACAGAGGACGCTGAAGGAGATGATGTAGAGCCAGAAGAGCAGCGCGATGCCAGCGCCCAGCGAGCCGTAGACCTGGGAGTAGTTGGCAAAGCGGGTGACGTACCAGCCAAAGACGAGTGTGCTGGCAAACCACATGAGCGTGGCACCGAAGGCTCCGGGAAGGGTTCGCTTCCAGGACTGCTGCATGGGGGTACCCATGTGGTAGATGACGGCGATGATGCCAATGCTGCCGGAGAGCGCGACGGACCAGCGTACCAGCCATGCCGCGAGGAAGACGGAGGGCCGGGCGGAGCTGGAGAGATGCAGTGCGAGCCAGTGGGTGATGGTCTCGCCAAAGACGACCAGCAGGCTGACGACGGCCAGAGGCAGCAACGAGAGCGGGACCAGCAGATAGGCGCGAGCACGTCGTTGCCAGAAGCTCCAGCAGTCCTGGGGAAGGTCGTTGGCGCGGCGGAGACCCTCCATGAGCGTGGCGATGACGCCGGAAGCTCCGGTGATGCTGACGAAGCAGGCGATGGCAAGCACACGGCCTGAGCGGCTGTTATGGGGTGATTCGACGAAGTAGCTCTGCAACAGTGGGCTGACGTCCGGAGGCAGAATGCGATCGAAGAGCGAGGCGACGTGGAAGCGGAAGGGAGCATCGTCGGGCAGCAGGCCGATGACTGCTGCCGCGACGATGAGCGCGGGGAAGAGCGAGACCATCGCGGAGTAAGCGGTGGACTGGGCCAGATTGAGTGCATCATGCTGGATGGCCAGCACCACGGCACGCTGGAAGAGGATAGGGATACGCAGATGTCGTCTCACGTTGACTCCCTCTCTCCGGGATGGTGCAGTGGCAGGTTCGGGCGCAGGACTACGCTTTCCAGCGATTGAGGAACTGGGTGACGGAGTCGACGCTCATGTTGCGCATGTTCTCAAACTCCTTGTTCTGCTGGGAGAAGAGCAGCTTGCCCTGGGCATCGAGGACGGCCAGCGCTGGGACACCCTTGTCGATGGGCACCTTGTATTTGGCGGCGATATCGACGTTGTGGTCCATGCGGCCGATGTCGACGTGGACGAGGATGAAGTGGCGGTCGAGCAGTTCGGCGTTGGGAGCCTGGTGAAAGTAGATATCGAGCACCTGGCAATCGCCGCACCAGTCCCCACCAAAGTCGAGGATGACACGCTTATGCTGCTTGCGGGCCTGGGTGAGGGCAGCCGCAATATCGGCGCGTGGATCGGCGGTCTCGGAGTAGATGTGCTTCTTGACGAAGGGCACGGCGGACTGGGCCAGCAGGGGCGCAGAGGAGGTGCTCACCAGACCGAGGGCCAAGCCTAATGCCAGCGGAGCGGTGCAAAACAGTTTGCTGCGGAAGATGGTGTTCATCGTTGCGTGTCCTCGGTAGCCTGGGTGGCCGTATGGGTGGCGCGGTGGATCCGGAAGAGTGCCCGGACGTTCTGGCGACCTTGTTCTTACTTGAGATGATGCACGAAAGGTAAAGGTGACGCAAAATCCGCAGGGCAGTGGGCGGGAAGGCAGGATCGGCGGGGGCTGTTTTCCGGTGTAGAAGCTACTTGCCGGTGTAGAAGCCTTCGCGGGTCTGTACGGACATGTCTTTTTTGTTCTCCGGGGTTACTAATTCCAGTTCGATGCGGTGGTAGCCGTCGGAGATGCTGGCGGGCGCGTTGTAGGTGAGCCGGTAGGTGGCCTGAAGCTCGTCGGCAATCTCGCCGAAGATCTGGCTGGCGTTCTGTTTGCGGGTGAGCTCGAAGAGGTGGCCACCGGTGTCGTCGGCCATCTGCTGCAGGACTCTGCGGCCATCGGTGCGGGGGGTGGAGGGCGGAAGCTGTCCGCCGTTGTTGCCACCGGGATTGCCGGGGTAGCCACCGCCGGGATAGCCACCGGGGTAACCGCCACCGGGATACCCCCCACCGGGGTAGCCACCGCCGGGATACCCGCCTCCCGGATATCCTCCGCCCGGGTACCCGCCACCGTGGTAGCCGCCGTTACGGCCGATGTTGCGGGGACGGTTGTCGTTGCGCGAGGC
>DAICZO010000311.1 GCA_027311125.1 Acidobacteriaceae bacterium | reverse complement strand
CCGCCCAGGTGTGAAGTCCTTGGCGGCGCGTCGTTGTTGATGCGGGAGGTGCTGGGTTACATGTCGATTTTGCTGTGCCAGGAGCTGGCGGCTTTGAGGGCGTGGTTGACGTTGGAGATGTTTTCTACGCCGGTGGTGTTGAGCCAGTCCTCGAAGGCCTGTGCGCCCTGCTTGGCGTAGATGGCGATGCCGTCCTTCCAGGTGGCGCGTCCGCAGAGGACTCCGTTGAATTTGGTGCCGGATTCGGCGGCGAGTTCGAGGGTCTCGATGAAGACCGGGTTGGAGACTCCGGCGGAGAGGTAGATGAAGTGCTTGTGGGTGGTGCTTTCGGCGTCGCGGAAGTGCTGGAGGGCTTCGGCGCGGGTGTAGGCTTTCTCGCCCTTGAAGGCCTTGGTGCCTTCGACGAAGGACATCTCGATGGGGACTTCGACCTTGAGGACGTCTACGCCGTAGCGCTCTTTGCCGAACTCGGCCATGGAGCCGGAGACGATGGAGGGCTTGCGCTTGGCGTAGGCGAGGGACTTCTCGTCGCCGCCGTCGGCGTCGTAGCCTACGAACTCAAGGAAGAAGGGGATGTCGTGGCAGCGGCACTCGTCGCCGATGCGCTCGACCCAGGCGTGCTTGAGGTCGTTGATGTGGGATTTTTCGAAGGGGGTGTAGTAGAGCAGGATCTTGATGCAGTCGGCACCAGCTTCCTTGAGGCGGCGAACGCTCCATACATCGAGGAGATCGGGGAGGCGGCCGGGGGTGTTGGAGTCGTAGCCGGTCTTCTCGTAGGCGAGCAGGAGGCCTTTGCCGTTGCGGTGCTTGGAGGCGGGGAGGCCGAACTCCGGATCGAGGAGGATGGCGGAGGCGTGCTGGGTAAGGACCTTGGTGACGAGCGTCTTGAACTCTTCGAGGTCGTGTCCGGTGGCGGCGGAGCCACGCTCTTTGCTGAGGGACTTCTGGAGGGAGCCACGCTGGTCCATGGCAGCGGCGGCGATGACGCCGCGGTGATCGGATACGGCTTTGAGTCCAGCGAGTTTGCCTGGGGTGATCTTCGACATTGAATAGTCTCCTGAGCGCTTGGCGCGTTAGTTGCGACGCCTTATTTTACACAGCGGACGGCTGCTACGGCTGTGATGGGGATAACAGACGGGTTGGTGGAGGATCAGGGTGTGGTGAGTGCGGCCTGCTGGGCGGTAAGCAGGGTGCGGATGCCAGCCTCGGCGAGGTCGAGCATGTGGGTGAGCTGGGCGCGGGAGTAGGAGTCCTTTTCGGCGGTGGCCTGGGTTTCGACGAGGCCTCCGTCGGCCAGCATGACGACGTTCATGTCGACGGTGGCGCGGGAGTCCTCTTCGTAGCAGAGGTCGAGGAGGGTGTGTCCGTCGACGATGCCTACGCTGGTGGCGGCGATCATCTGGCGGAGGGGAGAGGTTTTGAGGGTTCCGGCGGCGACGAGTTTGTTGAGGGCGAGCGCGAGGGCGACGGCTGCTCCGGTGATGGCGGCGGTGCGGGGGCCGCCGTCGGCCTGGAGGACGTCGCAGTCGAGGATGATGGTGCGTTCGCCGAGGGCCTTCATGTCGACGACGGAGCGGAGGGAGCGTCCGATGAGGCGCTGGATCTCGTGGGTGCGACCGCCGACCTTGCCGCGCTCGGACGCGCGGGGGGTGCGGGTGAGGGTGGCGCGGGGGAGCATGCCGTACTCGCCGGTGACCCAGCCGCGGCCGGAGTTGCGAAGCCAGCCGGGGACGCCGGTTTCGATGGTGGCGTTGCAGAGGACGCGGGTGTTTCCGGATTCGATGAGGACGGAGCCCTCGGCGGTG
>DAICZO010000308.1 GCA_027311125.1 Acidobacteriaceae bacterium | reverse complement strand
ACGCCCTCGCCTCCACCCCCGACCCCAACCGCACCGCTCGCTACCACTGCGTCCTCGCCGCCGCCCGCGACGGCCAACTCCTCGGCACCGCCGATGGCACCGTCGAAGGCAAGATCATTGACACCCCTCGCGGCACCAGTGTATTCGGCTACGATCCTCTCTTCTATCTCCCCCAACTCCAGCGCACCATGGCCGAACTCGACCCCGCCACCCGCCTCCAACTCAGCCATCGTGGCCGCGCCCTCTCTGCTCTGCTCCTCACGCTTGCTGCGAAAACTCCGTTGGCCTGAATTCCATCCGATACAACTATTTCGCACACATCTATCGATAACCGCACAAAGCCTCCGAGTTTCCTTGACGGTCGTCAAACCACAGCGGAATAATCGCGTTGCTGATTGTTTGCAACTAACATTAGACGACGTCGCTCTCCCGAGCCCTCAAGGAGCCTTTCATGGCCACAGTCGCACCGCCCGTCCCCTCCGCAACATCGCCCCAGCGCGGAGTGCAACCTCTCCGAGCGGGCCAGGGCAACTCCTTCCTCTGGCGTAAGTTACACTCGCTCTCCGGCATCATCCCCATCGGTGCCTTCCTCGTCGAGCACATCATCTCCAACTTCGAAACCTGGAACGGCCCGCTCGCCTACGCCAAGCAGGTCGTCTTCCTCAACTCCCTCCCGCTCGTCCGCGTGCTGGAGTGGGCCTTCATCTTCATCCCCCTCGCCTTCCACGCCCTCTATGGCGTCTTCATCGCCTTCCGTGGACGCTCGAACGTCAACGTCTACCCCTGGGCCGGCAACTGGATGTATCTCTCCCAGCGCGTCACCGGACTCATCGCCTTGGCCTATATCGTTCAGCACGTCTGGCGGCAACGCTTCTCCGGCGTCATGCTTCCGGAGCACCCCGGCGCAGCCTTCGCCAAGGTCCAGCACGAGCTATCCAACCCCTGGATGCTCGCCATCTATGTCATCGCCATGATCGCCACCACCTGGCACTTCTCCTACGGCATCTGGCTCTTCGCCGCCAAGTGGGGCATCACCCCTGGCAACCGCGCCCGCAAGCGATTTGGCTACGTATGCGCCGCGCTTGGCATCGCCCTCTGCCTCATGGGCCTCGCCAGCATCTACGCGGTCGTCTACAAGTACCCCAACGCCCCCGAGAACGTCCTGCCCGAAACTCCGGCAGCCCTCGTCCAACCGGCTGCAGCAACTCCGGCAGCCAGCCTCACCAGGTCCCTCACAGTTACACCCCTGACCACGCAAAGTCAGCCCCGGAGCACGCCACAGAGTTAGCGCCCTTCGGCAGCAATATCGGGCCTAAGCCCGAGGAACAGATTCACAACGAAAAGGGGCTTTTGCCCAAGGCACTTCGCCCGAACTACCGCAGCGTCGAGAGGATCAACAGCATGGCAGCATCACCCAGAATCATCGTCGTAGGCGGCGGACTAGCCGGCCTCTCCTCCGTCATCAAGATCGCCGAAGCCGGTGGCACCGTCTACCTCTTCTCTATCGTCCCCGTCAAACGCTCCAACTCCGTCTGCGCCCAGGGTGGCATCAACGCCGCCAAAGACCTCAAGGGCGAGGGCGACTCCGTCCTCAAGCACTTCGACGACACCGTTTACGGCGGCGACTTCCTCGCCAACCAGACCCCCGTCAAGAACATGACCGCGCAGGGTCCCGCCATCATCGACCTGCTCGACCGCATGGGAGTCCCCTTCAATCGCACCCCCGAAGGCCTGCTCGACTTCCGCCGCTTCGGAGGTACGCTCTATCAGCGCACCGCCTTCGCCGGAGCCACCACCGGCCAGCAACTCCTCTACGCCCTCGACGAACAGGTCCGCCGCCACGAGTCCGAAGGCAAGGTCACCAAGTACGAAGGTTGGGAGTTCCTCTCCGCCGTCCTCGACGATAACGGCGTCTGCCGCGGCATCGTCGCCATGAACCTCCGCACCATGGAGACCCGCACCTTCCCCGCCGACGCCATCATCATCTGCACCGGCGGCAACGGAGCCATCTTCGGCAAATCGACCAACTCCGTCGTCTGCACCGGCTCCGCCCAGTCCGCCCTCTACCAACAGGGAGCCTTCTACGCCAACGGCGAGTTCATCCAGGTCCACCCCACCGCCATCCCCGGCGAAGACAAGCTCCGCCTCATGTCCGAGTCCGCCCGCGGCGAAGGCGGCCGCGTCTGGGTCCCCCGCGACCGCAACGACAAACGCGTCGCCCGCTCCATCCCAGAGGCCGACCGCTACTACTTCCTCGAAGAGCGTTACCCCAAGTACGGCAACCTCGTCCCCCGCGACATCGCCACCCGCGAAATCTTCAAGATCGTCTACGAAGACAACATGGGCATCGACGGCCAGCCCATGGTCTATCTCGACCTCACCCATCTCCCCAAGGAGCGCCTCCACAAGCTCGAAGGCATCCTCGAAATCTACGAGAAGTTCGTCGGCGACGACCCCCGCGAAGTCCCCATGAAGATCTTCCCCGGCGTCCACTACACCATGGGCGGCCTCTGGGTCGACTTTAACCAGCAGACCAACATCCCCGGAGTCTTCGCCGCCGGTGAGGCCGACTACTCCATTCACGGCGCCAATCGCCTCGGAGCTAACTCCCTGCTCTACTGCATCTACGGCGGCTTCGTCGCTGGTCCTCAGGCCCTCAACTACGCTAAGGCCCTCAAGCCAGCCACCGGCGACGGCGGCCACGCAGCCGAACTCCAGCGCCAGAACGAGAAGAACAAACAGCTCACCTCCTCCTCCGGCACCGAGAACCCCTTCAAAATCTGGCGCGAACTCGGCGAGACCATGACCAAGCACGCCACCATCGTCCGCTACAACGCCGGACTCGACGAGGCCGACGCCAAGATCGTCGAACTCCTCCACCGCTACAAGAACATCAACCTCTCCGACAAGAGCCAGTGGGCCAACACCAGCTTCGCCTTCACCCGCCAACTCTACAACATGCTCGAACTAGGCCGTGTCATCGTCCGCGGCGCTCGCCTCCGCGACGAGTCCCGCGGAGCCCACTACAAACCCGAATTCCCCAACCGCAACGACGAGCAATTCCTCAAAACCACCAAGGCCGCCTTCGTCGACGGAGCACCCAGCATCACCTACGAAGACGTAGACACCAGCCACATCAAGCCTCGTCCCCGCGTCTACTCCTCCACCTAAGAAGGAAGCAGACACAAGCTCCAACGGCTCCAGACTGGGCAAACTCCCAGCCACCAGCCGAAAAAAAGCAAGCGGGCTGAACGCCCGAAACACAGATTTCCGAGGGCAACAACCATGCCAAGAACCATCAAAGTCGAGATCAAGCGCCAGTCCAACCCCGACGCCCCCGTCGTCACCGAGAAGTTCGAGATCCCCTATCGCCCGAACATGAACATCACCTCACTGCTCGGTGAGATCGCCTGCAACCCCATCACCGCCGACGGAAAAACCACCGCGCCCATCGCTTACGACTCCAACTGCCTCGAAGAGATCTGCGGCTCCTGCGCCATGCTCATCAACGGCAAGGCCCGTATGGCCTGCTCCGCTCTCGTCGACAAGCTCCAGGCTGGCAACCCCGACGAGCCCATCACCCTCGCTCCCCTCTCCAAGTTCCCCGTCGTCCGCGACCTATCCGTGGACCGCTCCGTCCTCTTCCAGAACCTCAAGGCCGTCAAGGCCTGGGTCCCCATCGACGGCACCTACGACCTCGGTGCAGCCCCCCGCCAGTTCCCTCAGATTCAGGAAGAGCGTTACCCGCTCTCCAACTGCATCTCCTGCACCATCTGCATGGAGGTCTGCCCCCAGTTCAACGACTCCACCAACTTCGTCGGCGCCGCCACCATCGCGCAGGTCAAGCTCTTCAACATGGATCCCGCCGGCTCTGTTCTCAAAGAAGAGCGTCTTCGCGCCCTCGCTGGCGACGGCGGCGTTCAGGAGTGCGGCTTCGCCCAGAACTGCGTCGAAGCCTGCCCCAAGCAACTCCCCCTCACCGAAGCCATCTCTGACGTCACCCGCGAAGTCATCGTCCAGCAGGTCAAAGACTTCTTCACCCGCTAACCATCCAGCAGCACCCGGCATTGGCCGCATCTCCATTCAGTGATGCGGCCAATGCTGCTTCTACTGATCCCTCAGAACACACGCGCTCCCCTCACCCTCCGCAGGATGAAACAAATCCTCTTGCATCGAATCTTTCCTCAAGCGATCCAATCCATAGCTCACATCAGGAGAACCACCCATGATCACCCTCGCTGACGCCCGCCGCATCATCGCCGCGGCAGAAAAGAAAGCCGAAGAACTCGGCCAACCCATGAACGTAGCCGTCGTCGACGAAGGCGGCAACCTCATCGCCTTCGAGCGCATGACCAACGCATGGCTAGGCTCCATCGACATCGCCCAGAAAAAAGCCTGGACCTCACGCGCCTTCGACATCTCCACCCAGGATCTCGCCACCCACTCCCAGTCAGGCAACCAGTTCTTCGGCATCCACGCCTCCAACAACGGCAAGGTCATGATCTTTGCCGGCGGAATCCCTCTCCAGCAGAACGGCAAAGTCGTCGGTGCCATCGGCGTCAGCGGAGGCTCCGGCGATCAGGATCACGCCGTAGCCCAGGCCGGCGCAGCCGCTCTCTAACCCGCGCCCATGCCATACGCAGAAAAGCCCCGCAAACAGCGGGGCTTTTCTATCGTCCTATCCTGCTCTACTTGGTAAAGATCGTCGTTCCCGGAACCACCCCGGTATCGGCCTTGATGCGGTTTCCCGCACGCTTGGCGCTCCCCATCGCGATATGGTCCAGCTTGTGTTGCTCGCTCTTGCCTACTTCGGTTACATCGTTGTGCGTCTCTAACGCTTCATGCGACGGCAACTCTGCTGATTTGGTCGAATTCAATCCTTGTGCCATGATTCACCTCAAACGAGCTCAATATTCGCATACGTTCTCCTTACAGGGATGGCATCCGAGCACCACAAGGTTGCCCCCGGCACCCACGCCATCTCCCACTCTCGCCACAATCAACATAAGATCAAACACAAGATCAACAGAATGAACAAGCCTCTCCCACTCTCCACCGCGGCCCCTCTCGACCTTCACCAAGCCGCCCTCGTCATCGACACCCACGTCGACACTCCGCAGCGCTTCCTCGACCCCTCTGCTATCCACCCAGCCACTCCCTGGGACTTCACCGGCCCTCTCCACGGCGGCCACCTCTCCCTCGAATCCGCCCGTCAAGGCAATCTCGCCGCCGCCTTCTTCGCGCTCTGGCCCGAACCCACCCAATGGCGCGGTCACTACGCCCAGCGCACCCACGATCTCCTCGACGGGGTCCTCCACCAAATCCAGCAACATCCCGAGTCCCTCGCCCTCTGCATCTCCCCCGCGGACATCCTCGCCGCCCGCACGCAACGCAAGTTCGCCATCCTGCTCGGCATCGAAGGCGGCCACTCCCTCGAAAACTCCCTCGAAAACCTCCGCCTCTTCCACCAGCGCGGCGTCCGCTATCTCACCCTCACCTGGTCCAACTCCAACGACTGGGCCGAGTCCTCCGGCGACCTGCGCACCCCAGCCAGCAGCACTCCCCCTGGCCTCACCACCTTCGGTCACGACATCATCCGCGAACTCAACCGTCTCGGCATCATCATCGACGTCTCCCACGCCTCCGACGCCACCCTCGCCGACGTCCTCCGCACCACCAC
>DAICZO010000307.1 GCA_027311125.1 Acidobacteriaceae bacterium | reverse complement strand
CAGTAATTCTGGTTGGCGTTGCAAACACAGGACTTCGCCGCATGGCAGAGTACACCCCAACTCGCGACTTCAAGATGGGCGGAGGCGAAGGTCGCAGTTATGCGCGTTTGCTCATCGAAGAGTTGAAGCCTTTCATCGATGCTACTTACCGAACGCTTGTCGACTCGACCAACACAGCGCTTGGAGGCTCCTCTCTCGGTGGCCTGATCACGCTCCATATTGGACTGGAACATCCTGAGATCTTCGGGAAACTCGCCGTAATGTCACCCTCCCTGTGGTGGAACCATCGATCAATCCTGACCTTAGTAGCGAACAAGAAAATAAGCACTTTACCCCGGATATGGCTCGATATGGGAACGGCAGAAGGCGCCCGTCATCTCCGTGACACCGATCAGCTTTATAGTCTTCTGATTCAGCGAGGCTGGAAACGCGGCGTCGATGTAACCTACCTGCGAGACCAGGATGCAGCCCATGATGAAGTGGCTTGGTCGAACCGACTCGGAAGCGTCCTGCGTTACCTGTTTCCCACCGCGTAAGCGTCGGGACGCTCTTCGCAATTGCGAAAAACCGCATTATCCGCCATACTTAGGTGTTGGGTGATATTAGGCTTCTTTCCCTGCTTCGAAGATAAAAGATGCTGTATCGCCCAAAATAAACGTTTTGAAAGGCAATCCCTGTGTTGATGATCCGATTGGCGCGCGTTGGAGCGCGCAAGCAGCCCCACTACCGCATCGTTGTTATCGAAAAAGATCGCGCCCGCAATGGCCGTTCCGTTGAGGTAGTTGGCACCTACAATCCCCGTACAAATCCTGCTACCGTCGATCTGAAGCGTGATCGCATCGACTACTGGACCAGCAATGGCGCTCAGCTTTCTGATCGCGTTGGCAAGCTGCTTGCTGCTGCCGTCTCGAATACCCCAGAAGCAACTGCTGCCTAAGTTCTAAGGTTACCCAAGATACGCACCCTTTGGGAACATGGCTCAAGTTCCCAAAGTTTGCTGATGCTTTTGATTCTGCAAGTTTGTTGTGCATTTATCTCACGTAGACTTCTGGTTGTTGCGACAATTCACTGCCTGACCGTCGCGCCTTTTAGATCGCATGCGAAGTATGGCTACGCGATTCAATAGAATCGGTATTGTTCTCGTACTAGTTCAACTCTGGAAGATCTCGCAACAGACGAGACGAAAGGTTGAGCATGAGCACCGTACCGTTACTCCCAGGAGGTATGTGTAATGACGGAAGCCCCTACCTCGGCTTCGACAGAAAGCTTTACGAACAATATGGTCGATCTCATCGCTGAGATCGCACATGCATTAGTAGATAAACCAGAACATGTTTCAGTCGAGGCTCTTGCTGATCGAGACGGAACAGTTTTGAGGCTGAGGGTAGCACTTGGAGATGTCGGTAAAGTGATCGGGAAGCAAGGTCGTACTGCCCGCTCAATTCGGACTATTCTGAGCGCTGCCAGTATGAAGCTCAAACACCGCTATTCTTTAGACATCGTCGAAGAAGACACGTCCAACACCGTTCCAACACTCGATTCACATCAGATCACCTGAGTGAATCGAGTGAGTAGGCAGATTCTTTGATCGCACTTGGAATGACTGAGTCTTCATCATGGGTAGTATTGGCGGAGTTGCTGAGGCCACAGGGCCGAAAAGGTGAGCTGTTATCTGAGCTGCTCACTGACTTCCCAGAACGATTCGATGAACGCACACCTGTCTACCTTGTGCGACCCGACTTTTCTGGTCCTGTAGATGCTGCGCGCAAAGCGGAGATACTGTCTTACTGGTTACCCTTGGGGAAAAATAACGGGCGTATTGTCCTCAAGTTTGCTGGAATTGACACGATCTCGCAGGCCGAAGAGCTTGCAGGATTACAGGTAGTAGTTCCCTACGAAGAGCGCCTGCCATTAGATGACGATTCCAGCTACATCAGTGACCTTCTGGATTGTCACGTCTTCGACAAAAACAGCCTCGTTGGCACAATCGTCGATGTACAGTTCCCTTCCTCCGCCGACGGCACCAGGCGTCTATCGGAGGCAGCACCAATTCTCATATTGGAGTCTGCGGACAAGGATGAGATACTCATCCCTTTCGTCAAGAGATTTATAAAGAACATCGACATATCGCTGCAACGAATCGACATGGATCTTCCCGATGGACTGGTCGATATCAATCGATAAGACGTGAAGATCTTGCGCTAAAACTTATACGCAAACCCCATAGAAACAATCGGATACACCTGATACTTCTTCAACTGTTCGTTGATCAGCGCTGCTTCCTGATTGATACTGGCTTGGCTTGAAGGATCTGTAGCCATATTGAAGCAACCTTGCGAGGTGCAAGCTGTTCCGGCCAGCTTGATATTCATCCGTGCAGCTCCCATGTATCCTGCACCCACTTCAATCGGTATCGTGAAATGCTTATGCTTTCTTGGCAGGATATTCCCGAAGCCCACAGTAAATGTAGGCGCAAATCTACCGGCGTAGCCAATCGATGCCGTACCGGTCACAGGGTCGTCGATGCTATTCATAAAAGTCGAGTCGCCTAGTTGAAACTGTTGCCCGGGAGGCGCACTCAGAATACTGCTCACAGAGTTCTTGAAATACAGGATACCCGGGCTAAGGTGCAGACCCCCATGAAAGGGAAACCAATCGATGCTGGCCTGCTCAGACTGGAAATGCAACTTAGATGCATAGTTGACACCATCTAAATTCAGTCCATAGCCGAACCGCAGAAAATTACCACCAGTACGCAGGTTAAAACTACGTGAGAGCGGTGTTGCAAATTCGATTCCCCCGCCTAAAGTATCTACCTTGAACCCTATGCCAAAACTTGAAAATGCACGAACCCTGCTCGAATCCTGATTTGATCTTCTCTTTTGCTTGATGGGACGAGGAGGAAGAGTACTACCGCCCACGGCTTCGGATCCAGTAGGTTCCGATGTCTTAAGGTTCACCCCCCCAACGCTGTCGGTAACGCCGTCAACAATCCCGTTTGTGACTGCGTCCAGTCTCCCCATTGTCGACGAGGAACTCCCGGCTAGTAGCGTTTGCCCGTGCCCCGCAGCATAGCCGAGCACGAGCAGCAGGATCAATACGGCGATTCGCTTCAGCAACATGGTACGAGACCTCTCCGTCACTCCTGTTATCGGCCTCAGAAGCAGTCGGGATAGTAAGTACGTCAACCCCAAATTGAATACACTGGGAGATGATCTCCTCTACGCTACCAATTTGCGGACAAGAGATCGATACAACCATTGTTTGATAGCCCAACCTAACTATGCGCTTTGACCTTGTGACCATCTTCCCCGATTTTTTTACCAGTTCCTTCCGCTACGGCATCTTGAGCCGGGCAGTTGCGGCCGGACAGGTTCAAATCGCGACCCATGACCTTCGTAGTTTCACGCATGATCGACACCGCACTGTCGATGATCGGCCCTTTGGCGGTGGAGAGGGCATGGTTCTAAAGCCTGAGCCGATCTTCGATGCCGTCGCAGCGCTGGATATCGCCTCTAAAGAGCACCGCGACCCAACACAGGAGACGGTCATCCTGCTCTCGGCGCAAGGGAAGCCATTCACTCAGGCAGTTGCACAAGATTTATCTAAATTGAAGAGAATCGTCCTGATCTGCGGACGCTACGAAGGGGTGGACGAGCGCATCAACGATCTGCTGTGTGACCGCGAGATCTCCATCGGCGATTATGTACTTTCTGGGGGCGAATTAGCTGCTGCAATCATCGTTGATGCAGTCGTACGTCTGCTTCCGGGCGCTCTAGGCAATCCGGACTCGTCGCGATTTGAAAGTTTTGGGGAGATAGACGTGCCGGATAATCAGGACCCCGCGCTCGGGCCACCGCGCTCGACCCACGGCTCTGGAGGGCTGCTCGACTACCCTCACTATACTCGACCAGCTGAATTTCACGGCAGGGCCGTGCCGCAAGCACTCTCCAGCGGCAACCACGAGATTATTCGTAAGTGGAGGAGACACATGTCCCTGGAAAAGACGTTGCGCAATCGCCCCGATCTGCTCGCCAAGGCGCATCTAACCAAGGAAGATCAGGAGATATTACGCAAACTTGCACCACAAAATAATTTGGATGATTAACAAGTGCCCGGAACCAAGATAGGGTCCAAGGTTCGATGGCCATCCCCGTTACCCAGTCTGCAATTATTCGTGTACACTAAAGATTCGAGATCACCATAGGAAAGTAGTCATGTCAATCCATCCAATCATGCAAAAGCTGGCCGCCAAGTTACAGCGGACCGACCTTCCTCCGTTCGCCCCTGGCGATACCGTTCGCGTTCAAGTCAAGATCAAGGAAGGCGAGAAAGAGCGTCTTCAGGCCTTCGAGGGTATGGTCATTGCCAGCCGCAAGGGACCGCAAGGCACGTTCACCGTTCGCAAGATGAGCTTCGGTCAGGGTGTTGAGCGTATCTTCCCTTACAACTCCAAAGTTGTCGACAAGGTTGAGAAAGTTCGCTCCTACGAAGTTCGCCGCTCCAAGCTCTTCTATCTGCGTGGCCTGCGCGGTAAGGCTGCTCGTCTTACTGAAGTTGCTCGTGCCACCAAGTAATCAAACAATCTGCTCTCTATAAAGCCACGGCAAATGCCGTGGCTTTTGCTTTGTCCGCTTATCAAGTGTCAGGTTGTACACTCAATTCTGTCCCCATATGGTTTCTCCCACCTCCATACCCCATCCCAAGCGCCTCTCCTCAGCCACTATCAAACAGCGTATGTTGAAGCAGTTGGTATGCAGTGATGCACCTGAAGAGGCACTACGGCATCGGGGCTTTCGATTGATTGCTGGAGTGGATGAGGTAGGTCGTGGAGCTCTGCTGGGCCCAGTAGTTGCTGCAGCGGTTATTCTGCCGGAGCAAATTGATTCTCTGGCTCGCGCTGGTCTCACCGACTCAAAGCAACTCAAGGCCAGCAACCGCGAAGCCCTCGACCAACAAATAAGGCAAGTGGCCCTCTCGATCTCGATAGCTGAGATCGACGCGACGACGATCGATCAGGTCAACATCTATCAGGCAACCAGGCTTGCAATGCTCGCAGCTGTGCAAGGTCTGGCAATAACGCCGGATCATCTCCTCATCGATGCCATGCGACTGGATCATCCTTGTGCACAAACCAGGTTGATCTATGGCGATGCGCTGAGCCTATCGATCGCGGCCGCTTCTGTCGTTGCCAAGGTATATCGCGATAATCTGCTTCAAGAGCTGGATAGCCTGTATCCAATGTATGGCTTGGCGGCACACAAGGGCTATGGAACCCCGCAGCATAAACGAGCACTCTTTGAATTAGGCCCATGTGCGCTGCATCGCCGCAGTTTCGCTCCAGTGGCTGCGGCATGGGTACGTAGTACTGCGTTGCAGCAATCAGTCAAACCTGGGCTTCCCTTCCCCAGTGATAAACAGGAGATCTCGCTTTGAGTTTGAAGATGATGTGTGTGGTCGCACACCCGGATGATGAGTGTTTCGCATTTGGCGGCGCGCTCGCTCTGGCAGCGGCACGTGGAGTAGAAACTTATGTCCTCTGCCTGACGGATGGTCAGGCAGCGACCAACCGAGGGGCTTCTGAGTCCGGTGCCGCCCTCGGTGCCATCCGGCGTGCAGAGTTCGCAGCGTCGTGTGGCGTGCTTGGGGTCAGGCACCACGAATTACTGGACTATCAGGATGGTCGATTGGAGTTCACCAACTTTTCTCAAGCCGCAGGCCGTTTGGTCGAACGCATCCGGCGATTCCGTCCAGACGTTGTGATCACGTTTGGGGGTGATGGTGGACTCAATACGCATGCAGATCACATGATCGTCTCGATGCTGACAACGGCAGCCTACCACTGGGCAGGTCGTGCCAAACGATACCCCGACCTGGCTCAGCCACACCAGGCCAGACGACTGTTTCACCTGAGCACCTCCTATTTTCTGCCGGAGCGACAGCCTCCCCAACCAGTGCCATGGACAGTCACACTGGACATACGTACCGTACAATCGCAAAAAACTGAGGCGTTTAGGCAACACGTGTCTCAGGCTCCGCTCATGGAGAAGACAAAAGATACTTTCGAACGGTACGGCGGCTACGAGCACTATGCACTGGTGGCAACAGCGGAGCCCCAACCGGCCAGACTGACGACCAATCTATTTGAGGGTCTCTAAATTAACCCTCAGTGGCCCTATGCCAAGACTAAGCCCAGAAAGCCTCTCTCGAAACGAGAACCTTTCAGGCAGAGTTGGAGTGAATTGTGCCGCGGCACTCGCCGAGTCTGATGCGCGGATGGCCGGAGACCTCCCCATATCCGCGAAAGATCACTTCATCCCCGTCGAGAAGATATCTCCGTGACTCCCCAGAGGGCAGTGTGATTGGTTGTGTTCCGTTACGCGTAAGTTCAAGCAGGCATCCAGAGGAAGCATCATCCGGACCGGATATCGTGCCAGTAGCCAGCAGATCGCCTATCTGCAGGTTACAGCCGTTGCTGGTATGGTGAGCGATAAGTTGAGCAGGGGTCCAGAAGAGGTGCCGTGCGCAGACTCGGCTTAATCTGACTGGAGCAATATTCTTCTTTTTCATCTCAGCAGACGCAAGAAAAACCTCGAGCATCAAATTGAGATTCCCATCATGCTGGTCATGCTTACAGAGCAGGTAAGGTAGCGGCTTAGCAAGATGATGCAGACGAGCAGCTGCTGGCGAACGGAAGGGACCGAGTGCCGCCATCGGGGTTACCCATGGAGAAATGGAGGTGGCAAAGCTCTTCCCCAGAAACGGGCCAAGCGGCTGGTACTCCCAGGACTGAATGTCGCGTGCTGACCAATCGTTAAGCAGGCTGACACCAAAAAGATGACTGGAGGCACGTTCGATAGGTATCGGTGTACCGAGTGGGTTGGACTGTCCAATGTAAAAACCGAGTTCCAACTCATAATCTAAAGAGATCGTGGGAGCAAAGCCGGGAAGGGCGTCTAAGCTAGCGGGCTTGGATTGTCCTCTAGGACGGTGTATCGACGTCCCGCTTAGGACAATCGATGAGGTGCGGCCGTGGTAGCCAATGGGAATGTGCTGATAGTTAGGCAGCAACGGCTGATCGGGACGAAAGAGCCTTCCTACTCGGGTCGCATGATCGATCGAGCTATAGAAGTCCGTGTAATTTGGGGTGAAAACCGGAGTCGAAAATGTCACTTCGCGACTGGACACCAGAGCTGCTTCTGTAAGCAAACGACGATCTGGTGAGAGCGGAGTAGAGGTACTCAGCAAACCTTGAAGCTCTGTACGAAGTGTAGCCCAGGCTTCGGGGCCAAGATCCATCAGTGGGTTAAGCGCAGGGAAGCTGCAGGCAGCGACGATCTCTGCAGGCAGGTGCTCGAACAGGCCAGTTTCAGCACACACAAAGAGGTCAAGGATGCATGCCCCAATACCTACGCCGAGGTGCGCATGGGCAGTGTCTGGAGCCTGAAAGACACAGTACGGTAGATGCTGAAGGGGGAGGCCAAGGTCGGGGTTGTTAGCTCCAAAAACCCAGGACTGGGCGCTTGGACTAGCCGGCGGATGAGGATGAGACATCATCGGGTCATCATAGACGGAATCTATGCCAATTGGCTGGTTATCGATACTAGCCTGTTAGCAGAGAGTTTCCGAGATGTTGTTCAGCCTGATTAAACCGATGGAAACCAGCGGCTTCGACCATTTAGAGTGCGGGACTTCTGTGATGAATGACACCTGCCAATCATCACAGAAGTACAACTCCATCACTCAAGACTCTAAACGCTGACTGGATCTTCGCAGTCTTCAGGACGAACTCGCGCTTTGACCTTGAACCGCCCAAGTAGAGTCTTGAGTACGACATACAGTACTGGAATAAAGAAGAGATTGAGGATCGTCGAAAGCAACATTCCACCCACGATCGCCGTACCCACGGAGTGCCGTCCGTAGGCGCCGGCACCAGTAGCGAAGTAGAGCGGCAACACTCCTAGAATGAACGCGATCGAAGTCATCAGGATTGGACGGAGCCTCAACTCAGCTGCTTCGATCGCAGCGTCAATGATGGACCTGCCCTGCTCCAGTAGTTGCTCCGCGAACTCAACAATCAGGATGGAGTTTTTCGCAGAGAGCCCAATGAGCATCACTAGACCAATCTGCACATAGACGTCGTCGACGAGTCCCCGAGCGGCTACCAACGCTAGTGCGCCGAGGACGGCCATGGGGACAGCAAGCAAAATAATAAACGGCAGCGCAAAGCTCTCGTATTGTGCGGAAAGGGTGAGGTAAACCACCAGTAACCCGAGGCCAAATATGATGATCGCCTTGCCTGCCGACTCAACTTCTTCAAGAGCCAGACCTGTCCAGGAGAAGGTCATGCCCTGAAGCTTGTTCTTCTCGAAAAGCCGCTGCATTGCATCGAGTCCTTGTCCGGAACTAAGACCAGGGGCAGGCGAGCCGTCAATTTCAGCTGAACGAAAGAGATTGTAGTGATTGATGACCTGAGGGCCTGAGGTCTCCGCAATCGTTGCAAGATTATCGAGCGGAATCATACGTCCGGAATCTGATCGAACGTAGTACTGACGGAGATCCTGCGACGTCTTGCGGAATGGAGCATCTGCCTGAACATAGACACGGTAAGAGCGGTTGTTGAAGTCAAAATCGTTGACGTAGCTCGAACCCATGAATGTGTTCAGTGCAGCAGTAATCTGGCTAAACGGAACGCCAATAGTCTTAGCCTTTTCACGATCAATCGTGACAAGCAACTGAGGATCATTGGAGGTGAACGTCGTGTTCATGCCAACCAATCCTGATCCTGGGGCTCGCGACTGCGCAACGATGGTGTGAGCTACGCGATCAATATCCGCGAAGGTATTACGACCGCCATCTTGAAGAATGAACTGAAATCCTCCAACTGTTCCAATTCCCTGAATCGCAGGCGGTTCAGCGGCGAACGCAATACCTCCTGGTACGCCGAACAGTTTGGGTCCTATATCGGCAACGATTGCCTTGGCCGTATAGTTCGGCCCCATTTTGGAACGATCATCAATTGGCTTGAGTGGTGCAAAAATCAGGCCTGAGTTCGGGGAGCTACCCCCAGCGAGGGAGAATCCCATGACCGAGAACGTGCCGAATACACCCTGGTTCTGACGCACGAGTGCTGCTGCTCTATCAGCAAACTCCGAAGTGTAACTGAGCGAAGCTCCTGGGGGTGTCTGCACAATGATCAGGAAGTAGGACTGATCTTCCTGCGGAATGAACGCCGTAGGAACGTGGTTGTACATAAATGCTGTAGCTGCAAGTGCGCCGCCGAACAGCAGAAGCATAGCGTAACGTATACGGACGACGAACGTAACCGCCTTAGCATAGATACGAATGAGCCATTGAATAAACGCTTCCACAGTGTTGAGCAGTAACCCCATCAAGCCAGTTTGCTTCTGTTGCGCACGGAGCAGGATCGCCGCTAGCGCAGGCGACAACGTGAGCGCATTGAATGCGGAGATAGCGATGGAGAAGGCAATCGTAAGCGAGAACTGCTTGTACAGGATTCCAGTAGTGCCTGGGAAAAAGCTGACTGGAATGAACACGGAGATCAGCACCAGAGACGTTGCGATAACGGCACTGGTGACCTCCGACATAGCTTCAGAAGTTGCCTGATGGCTATCGCAGTGCTCCTTCTCAATATGGCGCTGGACATTTTCAATCACAACGATAGCGTCATCCACAACTAGACCGGTGGCTAGCGTAATACCAAAGAGCGTTAACGAGTTGATTGAAAAGCCAAATAGTTTGATGAACGCAAACGTACCTATCAGTGACACCGGAATAGTTACAGCAGGGATGATTGTGGCACGCCAATCCTGGAGGAACAGGAAGATAACAATGATGACGATGATGACTGCTTCACCAATCGTCTGAACAACCTCCCGAATAGAATCTCTGACGACGGTAGTCGTATCGACAGCGATGATACCTTTCATGCCCGGCGGGAAGGACTTTTGCAATTCAGCTAAAACTGCGCGGCACCGCTTATCGACATCAAGCGCATTAGCGTTGGAAAGCTGCTGAACGCCGATACCGACAGCATCACCACCGGAAAATTTTAGTTCCGTGCTGTAGTTCTCTGCTCCTATCTCGGCGTGCCCTACATCACGCAGCAACACAATACCGCTTGCATTGGGACTGTTCTTGATAATGATGTTCTCAAACTGCCGCGGATCGGATAGTCGTCCGACCACTCGAACTGCCATCTGGAAGTTCTGGTGCGGGTCTGAGGGTTGCTGTCCAAGCTGACCTGCGGCTACCTCCACGTTCTGTTCGGCGAGTGCGCTCGTCACGTCCAGAGCAGTGAGGCCGCGGGCAGCAAGGCGGCTCGGATCGAGCCATATCCGCATCGCATACTTGCGCTCTCCAAAGATGACAACATCCCCTACTCCGGGGACACGCTTGAGAGCGTCCTTGACGTATACATCCAGATAATTCGAGATGAAGGCAGGTGTAAGCGAGTGATCGGGCGAGACAAATCCCGCGGCCAGAACAAAGTTCGAGTTCGCCTTGATGATACTGATTCCAGTGTTGTTGACGACGGCGGGCAGACGGCCTTGTGCCGAGGCCACACGATTCTGAACGTCTACAGCAGCAATGTTCAGGTCGTAACCAGTCTGGAAAGTTACAGTAATTGCGGAGGTTCCATCGTTGGAACTCGTGGACGACATGTAGCGCATGCCCTCCACACCATTGATGGATTGCTCCAGAATCGTGGTGACGGCGGACTCGACATCCTTCGAGTTTGCACCAATGTAGTTGGTAGTTACGACCACCTGAGGCGGTGCAAGCTGCGGGTACAGCGAAATCGGCAGCGTAGGGATAGAGACAGCACCTGCTAACACAATCAGCAGCGCGCAGACTGTGGCGAAGATCGGACGACGAATAAAGAAATCTACCAAGAGTGACCTCTGGACGGAGTATGAAGCCCGGGTAAACAGGGTACTGTGCAGTGCGTGATTTCAAACGCTGCGCCAGTTCGTTGCGTGCTATGTCAAGTCAAGCCAATCAACCAAGCGGCTTGACGGGTGCGCCTTCCTGCAGAAATTGCAGGCCAGATAAGATGACTTTGTCGCCGGGCTTGAGTCCTGTCAGCACAGGATAGCTATTACCGAGGGTTTCTCCCAACGACACTGCGACCTGATGCGCAACATAACCATTGGCACTGGGGGCAGCAACGAAGACAAATGCCTGACCGCCAATGCGAGTGACCGCCAGAACAGGAACAACAGGCGAAGGCGTCGTGCTCCACGTAATGCGTGCCTTCACTACTTGCTGATTACGTAGGCGTTCTGCTGTCCGCGGAATCGGAGCCTTGGCCAGGATACTTTGCAGCCCATTATCTACCTGCGGCGAGACAAAGTTGACCGTTGACTTGACCAAACCGTTGCCGGCCGTATCAAGAATCTCCACCGCAAGTCCGGTGTGTACATCCGCCGCACGTTCCGTTGGCAAGTAGATATAGGCTTCCAGGTCAGCATTCTCATCTACCGTAGTCAACAGCGTCGTGGACGAGACATAGTCGCCAATATGTACTGGGATGTCACCGACAACCCCGGCAAATGGAGCTCGAATCTGGTAATAACCAAGTTGCTGCTTTTGCGTCGCCGTCAGGGCTGCAGACGAATCAAGATCCCCCTTGGAATTCTCAAAAGCTTGTACGGCCTGATCGTAGGCCTGCTTGGATACAACCCCAGCCTCATAGAGTTTGCGCTGGCGCTCGACCTCTGTCTGGTTGTACTGGTAGATGGCTTTTTTCTGAAACTCAGTTCCCTGCTGCGACTGAACCGTAGCAACCTGCTTGAGCGGATCGATCTGCATCAATAATTGCCCAGCTTTGACAGTGTCACCAGACTTGACCAGAATACGCGTAAGATTGCCGTCGACCTGTGGCTGCATCGTTGCCGAGCGCCTGCTCTTGATGGTTGAGACAT
This sequence comes from Acidobacteriaceae bacterium, assembly GCA_027311125.1. GTDB lineage: Bacteria > Acidobacteriota > Terriglobia > Terriglobales > Acidobacteriaceae > Edaphobacter. The sequence goes on along the minus strand of DAICZO010000307.1, from coordinate 49,101 downwards.
AAACATCCGAATTCGGCACAGGCGAGAGCGCAATCGTCGCAACCTGCACCGGCATCGCCTGCATTGGAGGCACTGGCGGTGGGTCGTGCTTGCAGCCCAGCAAGCAAGCAAAGAGGGCCATGGGGACCAGTAGGGAGACAACGCAATAACTTTTTCTTCTAAGCAGCGACAATCTACTACTCCTTGTTAATTCGAAAAACATAGGCTTCGACAGAGTTCATGCCAACAAAACCACGGGTAGGCTAGCCCCACAATGGTTAACGCACAACTTAAAAGTTCTGTTCCATTTTTGATGACACTGTCGGTCGAAAGGTGCGAAATTCTGTCGAAAGAACACAACAATTTCGCGAACGAAGATAGACAGCGGTCAGGTTCGATCTACAGTCTGAAACACTCTCGGGCCGAAGGCTGACTATTGCTGCTTTTCAGCAAAGGAAAAGGGGTTGAAATTTTCGTCGCGATCGTATGCGTCAGCATCTTCCGCCCGCTTCAATCGATTGATCACCAAATAGGTCAGCGGTGTTGCCAGCACTTCATACCCAACCTTTAGCGTGTACCCGGTGAGGATCATACTGACCAGCGTCTTGAGCGGAATGGTTCCAACGAAGGTAAGGAAAATAACGAGTGTCGTATCCACGGCTTGACCAACCACAGTGGAACCAATCGTCCGTGTCCACAGTTTGCGACCGTTTGTCAGCAATTTCAAGCGGGCCATGGTGTATGAATTGGCAAATTCACCCGCCCAGAAGGACACTAGGCTGGCAGCCAGAATACGAGGAATAAACCCGAATACGACCGAAAATGCTTTCTGGTTTGCCCAGCCGGGTGCTGGGGGGAGTGCAATAACGATGGCCGCAATGAAATAAAGCAAAGCTGTACCGAAGAATCCCAGCCAAATAGCCCGTCGTGATGCAGCAAATCCATAAACTTCAGTAAATATATCGCCGAAGATATAGGTAATTGGGAACAACAGCACGGCTCCGCTGACTGCAAACGGCCCCAGGACACATACTTTTTGGGCGATCAGATTGGATACTAGCAAAATAACAACGAACGCGGTGGTCAAGGCATCCAGATATCTATAGCGGCGCGTGGAAACAGTCATAGAGAGGGGTGGTCTCGCTCCATCTTAGCTTTAGTTTGTGATCTGCGCGCATCGCAATGCTTTGACACGCCGAAACGATATTGATAGCGTTGAAGTTGGAGATACGCACGAAAAACTCTCCAACTGATGCGTCCCTGTCGTCTAGCCCGGCCCAGGACACCGCCCTTTCACGGCGATAACATGGGTTCGAATCCCATCGGGGACGCCAATTGAGCACCGACAGTACCCAAAATATTCAAGCCTCAATTGCGGGACACAGTTCTGATTGGGCATCATATGTCGTTGCTCACTGACATCAGGTGATAACACTTTGTACACATTGGCTGAATGACATCCGCGGGATGATAAATCAAGAGTTTGAAACTCGTTTAGTAAGACGTCGGCTCATCGTCCGCGACTCCATTTTTTTTCTGATGCTTGCAGTGGTTTGTATAGCGCTGTTTTTTGTAACGCTCTTCCTTTTCCGTTCGTTTTCCTCCCATCGTGTTGATTTGGCCAAGCGTTGGTACGACCGAGGAGCACGCGATTTATCGGCGCACCTTCCCGCGCAAGCGGTCACGGATCTGCAAACAGCACTTGCCTACGCTCCGGAGGAACGGTCATATCAATTGCTCCTTGCTGAGGCTTTGAGTGATGTCGGAAACACTGCAGAAGCCTACTCCTACTTTATGAACCTCTGGGAAGTCGAGCCTGGCAGCGGATTACTGAACCTTCAACTGGCTAGACTCTCGGCCAAAATGGGCCGCGCGGACGATGCAGTGCATTCCTATCGTGCATCCATCTACGGTACCTGGGAAGGGGACGGGACGGTCCGGCGACGAGAGGTCAGATTGGAGTTGATACGCTACCTGCTCGATCGACAAGACTACGCCAAAGCCCAGGCAGAATTATTGATTGCGGCAGGAAATGCATCGGAGGACACATCAGCTCGTCTCCAACTAGCAAAGTTGATGCTGGAAACGGGAGATGATAACGCGGCACTGGCCCAGTATGAAAAAGCTATACACCTGCAACCCTCCGACTGGCGAGCGTACGAAGCAGCTGGTCAATTAGCCTTCCGCATGGGTCATTACTCCACGGCGCGTCGGTACCTTGAAGATGCTGCACGCCGTCATGCCATGACCAACGACGGCAGTTTGTCGACAGTTTCGAGCCGGATGTTATCCCAAAGTGCACGTATTTTGCAGATTTTTCCGGGTGCAGACCTGCCTGCTAACCAGCGCCTCGCAAGAATTGTCGGGGCAATCCAAACTGCTCAAAACCGATTGAAGGCCTGCCACGCACAGGTAGCGAATAATGCAACATCGGTAGCGGCGCTCCAACCGGCAGACGCTCTCTGGAATAACGGCCACGTCGGGTCGGTCATCAATAAACTACGCGGTGATCTCCAACAGCAGGATGCTGCAATTCAAAACATCTTCCAAACAGAAAAGATCACACAGGAGGTCTGTGGCGAGCCTAACGGAGACGACCAACTATTACTGCTAACGTCCAGATCGCCAGAGGGAGTATTGAAATGATGCTCCCAACCAGCCATAAGCCAGATAGCGATAAACCAAAACGTCGTATTCTTTTACTGGAACTGCCATCATCAGCCGAGATTAGCCGTATCGCTCCGGGCCGTGAGGAACGACTGTTCCTCCTGCTATCTATATTCATTGGCATCATCTCCGGCCTGCTTGTGGTCTCTTTCCGTATGGCGATTGAGTGGCTGAACGTGCTGCTACTAGGTTCCGCGCCTGGTGCTGGACAGGTTCGCCTGATCATCGTACCGGCGCTTGCTGGCCTCATCACTGCAGTACTGGCACGCTACGTCTTTCCAAATGTGCGTGGTAGCGGGGTCAATCAAACCAAAGCTGCCCTCTACATTCACAATGGCTACATCTCGGTTCGTACAGTAGTAGGCAAATTTCTGCTATCCGCACTGGCCATTGGAGGAGGGCACTCCTTGGGGCCGGAAGACCCCTCACTACAGATTGGCGCAGGCGTCGCCTCTCTGATCAGCAGGAAGATCGGCCTGTCACGCGAACGTCTCCGAATCTTCGCTCCTGTAGGCGCTGCTGCCGGACTGGCTGCCGCGTTCAATGCTCCGATCTCGGCCATACTGTTTGTTATTGAAGAGGTCATCGGGACATGGAGTTCAGCCGTTCTTGGCTCCATCGTCCTCTCCGCCATCTCCAGCGTGGTAGTAGCCCGTTGGTTCTGGGGTGCGGAGCCCATGTTCCGTATCCCGGCAGTCACGCTGCGCGACCCGCGCGAAATGCTGGCATATGCGGTTCTGGGGCTTGTAGGTGGAGTTGCATCTTTGGTATTCGCCAAGTCGTTAGGCTACCTGCGACCTCGGCTACGAAACCTTGGTGCACAGTCGCAAATGTTCCAGCCAGCAATAGCAGGATTGCTCGTTGGAGGAATTGGGTACTTCGGCTTTCCGCAGGTGATGGGGCCAGGCTATTCAGCCATCGATCAGGCTATGCATGCCCAATTTGCTTGGAAAGTACTGCTGGCACTGGCCTTGCTCAAGATACTGGCAACCACTCTCTCGTTTTCAAGTGGCACACCCGGCGGTATGTTTGCGCCTACGCTTTTCATCGGAGCTATGCTGGGTGCTACTGTAGGAACTTTCGAAAAAGTCTTCTTCCCCCACTTGACTGGTTCGATCGGATCGTATGCCTTAGTTGGAATGGGTGTCTTGTTCGCAGCTTTTCTGCGCGCACCGCTCACCTCGGTCTTCATGGTGTTGGAGGTCAGTGGTAACTACTCGATTATCCTTCCAGTTATCCTCGCCAATACAATCGCTTATCTGCTCGCACGCAGTCTGCAGCCTGTCCCAATCTTCGAGATCTTTACCCACCAGGACGGTTTGGACCTCCCCTCGATGGAGGAGCAGCGTGAAGAGAGCAACCTGCACATTGAAGCCGCAATAGAACCGACGACCGTTCCGATAATTCCGGGCAACAAGCGGGTGGTCGAGATTCGTGCCCTTCTCGGTTCAGGTCTGCCAGAGACGGTGCTCATACTCTGTAGCGACATGCGCTGGTATGCCACTCGTGGAGTCGAGCTAAACGACCTAACGTCTGGTATCGATACGGACCAAGAGGACATCTCCATCGAAAGCCTGTTGGGGCAGGAGCGGACTCCTGTCATCTTCCCTGATCTTCCACTCGATACCGCGCTGCATCACTTCTCTCGCTGGCCCATACTGCCAGTATCCAATCGTTCACAAAGGGGTACGCTGGAGGGAGTAGTCACCATAGAGGGAGTACTGAAGTGCTATCAGCAAGGTAGCTGAAATGCTAGCGGATACGGAGGCCGATCAAAGCGGTGCGCGGAACCCCAAGGGTCAACACAGGAGTACGGCCCGCCTCCAACCTGTTGCCTCCCAGGTTCTGTACAGACGTGTAGATTCGAAGATGTTGGCTCACACGATGGTCGGCATAGAGATCAATCTGGGCATACCCAGCCAGGCGATACTGGTTCGCTGAATCATCAAATTGCTGACCGCTCGTGCGGAGATCCAGTCGCAACACCCCAAGACGTGATCTCTCCATCCGCAACTGTGCTGTGGCACTGTTGCGAGGCACCTGTGCAGTCCACTTCCCTACCAACAACGGATCACTCTGAAACTTTGTGATCGTAGAGTCCGCGTACTGGTACCCCGCATCCAGCTGGAGCCAAGTGCTCGCCTTCCACTCGCCTTCCACCGCGGTCCCCTTGCTGGTGAGCTGACCAAGGTTCTCCCGCATCTCCAGCAGCGTAGTCGCTGTTGAACTCAACGTGGTCGCAGCAATAGGACGGTTCACCTGTGTCCAGAAGTAACTGGCACGTAGTGAGCCAGTACGATCCCCAGTGAAGAGTGTGCCTGCCTCCCAACCAGTGGCTCGTTCCGACAGCAGGCTTGGGTTGGCCTTGGTTATCTGCTGTCCTACTTGACCGGTGCGATACAGCTCATTCATCGTAGGCCCGCGAAACGCACGGAAGACCGCCGCCGTCAGGGAAATACCGCTGCCAATCTTACGAACAACTCCCAGCCGCGGATCGAATACATACTCATCGGTAGCAGGCATACTGATCGGCGTTGCGATGCCGATCGCCTGATGCGCATCGAAGCTGTGGAAACGATCGAATCGTGACGAAAACGCAATGGACCAGTTCATTGGCTGCCAAAGTACTTCACCATAGATGCCACCCTGTCTCTGGCGAGCACTGGTGCTTTGTATCGGCTGTGCAGCTCCACTAACGATGGGTGTCTCGTCGTCAGTAGCTCGCGTATCCGTCAGGTCACCACCTGCCACAAACGTAAGTGTCCGGTGGCTCACCGACAATTGAAGTGAGCCACCTACCTGTTGTGATGGAACTCGCTGCAGTCGAGTCAACCGCTCCGAGGAGCGATCTACGCTGATCGCAGAAAAACTTTGTCGATAACTCTGATTGTCACCATAGAATCGAACGCGCAGCCGACCTGAAGCAGGCAGTGCCAAGTCACCACCCGCGACGTATCGCCAGAGTCGTGTGCCGTTGGTCTGCACACGTGTGCCGTTGTTCCGCGCTTCATTCAGCAGATTGCCCCGCAGAAAGATATCTTCGCCAACGCCGAGCACATGATGCCACTCAACCCGCCCAGCCTGCGAGTGCACATTGTACGGAGTATCAATCGGACCGCGAACAGCAGGATCAATCAGGATGTACCCATCCGTGCGAAATAGGGACGCAGCAGCGAGTACATCGTCATGCCGAGTCGATTCCGTCACCAATCCGTTCAGATCAGTCGTCGTGTGACTGGCACCAGCAACATCCAGAACGTAGCTTCGCCGTTTAGGCAGCACAGGAATCACATCAATGACACCGCCGATGGCACTGGAACCATAGAGATCAGAAGCACCGCCACGCATAAGTTCTACTGCTGCCACAGCTAGCTTTGGAGATTCATCCCAATGAATCCATCCGCCGAAAGCATCGTTGAGTGGCACCTGATCACTCATCACCAGCGTGCGACTGGCCGCCGTCGAGCCAAGGCCATGCAGTGAAGTCCCTTGCGTGGTAGGGTTGGCAATCCACGAACTCGTTCTACGAAACAGTTGAAACCCCGCCACCTGACGCAGCGCATCATCCAACGACAGTCCAGCAGCTTCATCCATCTTCTGTTGCGACAGCCAGAGCACACTACTGGCCGTAGCATCAACCGGCAACGCAACACGAGCAGCCGTCACCTCAACAACTTGGCTCACCGCGTTCGGAACCAAAACCACATCCATGTGGCTAGAGACACCGATCTGTACTACGCTTGCCTGAAACCCTTTGGATGTAATCAAGACCCGCGACGCACTTGTGACATCAGCTTTGAAATTAGCGCAGCCAAACCCGTCGCTCTCAGTCGCTTGACCAACATCACCCACTACCTGAATACGTGCGCCAACGACAGCACGGCCAGACTGATCCTGTACGCATATCCGAGCCATGTACGCTTGCCCCAGTGCATCCTTGCAAAGCAGAGCCAGCAGGAGCGCAACGGCCACAGTCTTCAAGCTATCCGTAAGGGTTTTCACTCAACTAGCTTATCGCCCCTCAACTCGGCTGCTCAAACTATGCAGAAGCGTGATAGTCTTGCGCCGATATGCGATCGACACGACGACAATTTTGTTGCGGTATGATGGCAGCCTCGTTGATGCCATCGCTCTTGCGAGAAAAAGCAAGCGCACAATCCACAACCTCAGCGGCACACGTCGATGTGGCCAATATAGACCACGACCGAATTCTAAAAGCAGCTGAACAATATCTAACACAAGCACCCGTCACGCTCACTGCCTTCGCTTCCCCCCACAGTCCCGGTGGTAGACATGATTTTTACTCCGATGCAACGGACTGGTGGCATGACTCTAATGCTCCCTCGGGACCATACGTTTACCACGAAGGAGTCGAGAATCCAAAGGCCTTCAAAGCTCATAGCGACGCTTTGCTCCTGATGGCGATTCAACTGCCCACATTGACGGCAGCCTACATACTAACCAGAGAGGCGCGTTACGCTGACCATGCAGCCGCTCACCTGCGCGCATGGTTCATCGATCCACAACAGCGGATGACTCCTAACTTCTCCTATGGCCAGATGATTCCTGGCAACCCTACAAGCCGTCTGGAAGGCGTCATCGAAGCCGTTCATCTAGCCGAGGTAGCCCAGGCAATGAGCTACCTCACTCGCTACGAAGGGCTTGATCAAGCTGAACTCGACTTGATCTATGCATGGTTTGCTGCATATCTTGACTGGCTGACCACCAGTCGGCTTGCGGGTTTGGCACGCGATCAGAAGAACCACCATGGTTCATCGTGGCTGCTACAGGCAGCAGCCATCACACGACTCCTGCCTGTAACATCAAAGACTGGGGACAACGGACTGGCAATACTCCAGCACCAGTTCAAAACAGTCACCATTCGCGCGCAGATCTCGCCTGATGGTAGCTTTCAACATGAGCTTACAACCATCAACCCCTACCGCAACTCGTTGTTCAATCTGGATATGCTAGCTGGAGCCTGCTCGTTACTGACTTCGCGCTTTGAAAGCTTGTGGAACCATGAACTACAGGACGGTCCTGGAATGCGCGTCGCAGTGGCTAGGCACTTTCCTTTCACGCAGGACCGAGGTCGCTGGCCGTATCGTGCAGATGCAACCCACTTCAACGATCTGCCGCTACGACAGCCAAATCTAATATTAGCTGGACGTGCCTACGCTCGACCGGAGTATATCGACTTATGGAAGACCTTGAATCCAGATCCGATCGATCTGACATTACAGCGGACATTCCCTATTCGGCAGCCTCTGCTCTGGATAAGGCGAACACCTGCGCTCTAACAAAGTCGACTAAGCATCCAGCGCTACTTTGCTGCGGAATTCGCGGACGATATGCAGATATTGTCTGGCACTTTCAGTAACAATCTCGGGCTTACCATCTGCCATCGCCTTCGCATCCACTAGGTCTGCACCAACACCAAGCGCAAACGCACCGGCCGCAAGAAACTCAGCAGCAGAAGCTAGTGAAACGCCACCGGTAGGAATCATCTCAATATGTGGCAACGGCGCTTTGAGCGTCTTCAAATACTTGGCCCCACCCATGGCACTGGCAGGAAATACCTTCACCACATCTGCGCCAGCCTGCCATGCCGTGACAATCTCCGTAGGAGTAAGCGCACCGGGTAGCACCGGCACGCTATAACGATGGCACATCTCGATCGTCTTCACGTTAAGTGCCGGACTGACGACAAACTGCGCCCCCTCAAGAATGCACATACGGGCAGTCTCGGGGTCGAGCACAGTGCCCGCACCAATCAGAATATCGGGGCGCTGCTCCGCAATACTACGCATCACTTGAATCGCACAGGGAACCGTCATCGTCACTTCCAACACAGTGACCCCACCCGCAGCAATAGCCGAAGCCAGAGCAAGCGCCTGCTTGGCACTCTCCGCACGCAACACAGGTACAAGGCCGATGTTGCGTAGTGCCGATAAAACTGCTGCCTTTTCCATATCCAATTCCTTCCAAACAATGGATTGTTATATAGCGACTACCGCTGAACTGCCGCCGAACCACCAAGCATCAGACGTTCTACCTCAGTCAGCGTGGCCATCGAGCTATCCCCCGGAGTAGTCATCGCCAATGCTCCATGCGCGACCCCGCAGTCGAGCGACCATTGGATTCCCTTGCCCTCCAGCAACCCATAGATGAGGCCTGCAGCAAACGAATCTCCCCCACCCACTCGGTCAAAGATCTCCAGATCCTGAAACTCGATACTCTGCACAGGTTGACCTTCTGCATAAGCAAAGGCGGCCCAATCGTTGCGATTGGCGCTCTTCGGACGCCTTGTCGTCGTCGCAATTAGCTTGATATCAGCAAACTCCGCACAAACACGGTGAGCCATAGCGGTGTAACTGTCAAGGTCGTGCCACGGTGGCCCTTGTGAGGCCTCGCTTAGGGTAGCGGCAACATCGCCTTCATGTCCGAACAGCACATCCACATAAGGGGCAAGGACGCGATTCACATTACAGGCCGCCTGTCGTCCACCTGCATGCTTCCACAGTGACGGGCGATAGTTGCAGTCGTAGGAAACAATCACACCATGACGCCGTGCGGACTGCATTGCTTCCTTAACCACCGCCGGAGAATCCACGGAAAGTGAACTCATCACGCCACCGGTATGGAACCAGCGAGTACCTTCCTGGGCAAAGATTTGGTCCCAGTCAATCTGGCCAGGCTTTAGCTGCGAGATTGGCGTGTGGCCACGGTCCATCATGCCCAACGCACCACGATTGCCGAAGCCTCGTCCCAGAAAATAGATCCCGTTGCGAGCCTCGCGACCAATACCGTCGTACTCCACCCAGCGCAGGTGCGACAGATCCACCCCGCCCTGCAGCATCAGGTCTTCCAGCAATCTGCCAACGGAGTTATCGGCGAGTGTGGTTACGATGGACGTGCGCTGGCCAAAGCACCGTCGCAGTCCACGCGCCACGTTGTACTCACCGCCACCCTCCCACACGCGGAAATTCCGGGTGGTGGTGGTGCGCTCTTCACCAGGATCAAAACGAAGCATCACTTCGCCCATGCTGACCACATCCCAACGGCACTGCTGCTTCGGACGCAGGCGAAGACCCGCGGTATCGGATGTATTGCCTGGCTTCATCTCAGTTCGGCGATGGTAACGCCGTCCATATCATCGTAGGCTTGATTCTCTCCGCCCATGCCCCAGCAAAAAGCGTAGTTCTTGGTGCCAACACCCGCATGAATCGACCAACCAGGCGACACGACTACCTCTTTGTCAGCCACAATAAGGTGACTGGTGGCATCCGGTGGCCCCATCAAGTGCAATACACGGTGCGCAGGATCGACATCAAAGTAGAAATAAACCTCTGATCGGCGCATATGAGTATGCGGTGGCATTGTATTCCAGTTGCTTCCAGCCTCCAGCAACGTAAAGCCCATCACAAGCTGACAACTCTTGATACCGTCGCGGTAGATCGCTTTATAGATGATTCGCTTATTGCATGTCTCCACTGATCCCAAGGCCAGCCCCTGCATGTCCGCAAACTTTACCATTGCCGTTGGATACTCTGCATGAGCAGGATAGCTGAGCAGGTAGAAATACGCCGGTGCCGATGCGTCTGCACTGGCGAAACTGACCTGTTTGCTGCTACGCCCAACATACAAGCAGTCCAATTTACCCAAGTCGAAAACCTTGCCGTCCACGGTAACCGATCCTGCTCCACCGACGTTCAGCACCCCCAACTCACGGCGTTCAAGGAAGTAATCCGCACGCAACTCTGACTCGACTTCCAGCGTCAGTGGCTCATGCAACGGTACGGCTGCACCAATCACAGTCCGATCCAGGTCAACATACGCGCACTCAATTTGACCGGGCTCAAACATATCTTCCAGCAGAAAGGTCTCGCGCAACTCTTCCGTGTTCATCAATCCGTAGCGGATCTGATCCGCCATCTGATACAGCCTCATAAATCTCCTGTTCAACTGGAACTGCTACGCAATTAGTATAGCGAGTGGTGCGGATTCTTTGTCAGGCTGGTAGAGTGGGTTTGCCATGCTAAACGTAATTGACAGCTTCCGTCTCCCCAACAAAGTCGCCCTGATAACCGGTGCAGCCAGCGGTCTGGGTGCCGCCATTGCTACGGCGCTGGCACAGGCCGGTGCAACCGTCGCCGTCCACGGCAACCGCCGCCCAGCAACCGAGACCGCGGAAAAGATCGGCGGTGACGCAGCAGCGTTTCGTGCAGACCTGTCCACCACCAGTGGAGCCGCAGACCTCTTCAGCCAGGTAGTCGCAAAGTTTGGACGCATCGATATCTTGATCAATAACGCCGGCACCATTCATCGTGAGGCTGCCGAAGACGTCGCTCTCGAGGACTGGCAGCAAGTCCTGCAAGTCAACTTGACCAGCGTCTTCCAGCTCTCGCAACTAGCTGCACGCGACATGATCCCACGCGGTTCGGGCAAGATAGTAAACATTGCCTCCTTGCTCAGCTTTCAGGGAGGCATCCGTGTCCCCGCCTATGCCGCATCCAAAGGAGCTGTCGCCCAACTCACCAAGGCATTGGCCAACGAATGGGCTGCAAAAGGCATTCAAGTCAACGCCATCGCTCCTGGCTACTTCAGAACAGACAACACCTCAGCCCTGCAAGCTGACGAGACCCGCAATCGTCAGATCCTCGAACGGATCCCAGCCGGGCGATGGGGTGACCCAAGCGACCTTGCTGGAGCCGCATTATTCCTCAGTTCTGCTGCCAGCAACTATGTCACCGGAACCATACTAACCGTCGATGGCGGATGGATGGGACGCTGACCCCAGCCGTAAGGCGTACTACTCAATCTCCGGCAGCGAAATACTCCCACGTTTGCTCGAAATATAGGCAGCTTCAACGGTGCGCATGGTATCGATTGCATCTTCCACGCTGGTTGGTAACGTACCGTCTTCACCTTGAACATACCGTTGCAGGCTCCCCATCGACCCGATGAAGGCATCCGGAAACCAGTTACCACTCACAGGAGCCTCGCACCAGCCACCACTCCCCGCCACGATGTAATGCAGATTGTCTGGCTTGCCCTCGGGATAGTTTAAGTTCACTCCCATCTGAGCGCGCATTGCCCCTGTCATCCCCTCCCACTGCACGTAACTACGTTGCATCTTAGGATCGAAATCATGACTATGATTGGCCGTGAGAAAGACTCGCTTCCCCTCCCCGTAGTCAAAAATAATAACGCTCTTGGTTGCTGCCAAGGCTGGAGTACGAGGGCTTTTCACAGTCCGAGCATAGACACCGAGCGGATTTCCAAACCACGAACGTATCAAATCGACGTAATGAATCGAATGGTAGAGAATCTCCAGCCGAGGAGCAGTATTTAAAAAACTCCACAGCGCCCAAGGCATATGGACGCTGACAGCGACCTCCATATCATGCACTTCCCCAATTACTCCGGTCGCATGTAAAGCGCGCGCAGCCAGCATATTCGGGGACCAGCGCAATTGGAAATTAATCGCCGCGGTCAGTCGCTTAGCACGGCAGATACGCAAAATCTCGACCGCTTCCGCTAAAGTCTCCCCCATCGGCTTCTGGATGAGTACAGCGGCTCCATCCGGCAACTGCGGGAGGATACTCGAGATCACCTTGGCCGGGACCGCAACGTCGAAGATAGAACCTGCTGGGGCATAGCTAACAGCCGCAGCGATAGAGTCCGTCGCGAACGGGATTGCAAACTCACCGGCAAGCGCAATTGCCTTATCCTGGTTCACGTCCACCAAAGCCGCCACTGGAAACTGCGCCTTTCGATACGCAGGCAGATGGGCATCATGTACGATCCCACCAGAACCGATCATCACAATAGGTTTGGCTATGGCTGGTACTGGCGCTGAAACACCCTGCATTACACTCAGAACGTCCACTGAATACACCCCGTTAAAACTACTTTTCTAGGACAGAACACCATGTTACTTGCTGAGGAATTTCATGGTGTAAACCGTGGAAGGATCAATCGGCTTGTCCACCAACTTCAACTCCGTTAGCTGTCGGGACATCGCTGCCCAACGTTGGGGATCGAACTGCCCCAGTTGAGCTCCGATCGTGCCTGCTGGCGCAGAGCCGTCGATAAAGTGTCCATCCCGCAACGCCTCATAACTGAACTGCATCAACTCTGGATCCATCGCTGGATTGAGTTTTCGGATCAGATCATTTGCAGACTTGGGATCTTGCAGGTAATCATGCCAGCCCCGAATAGAGGCCAGCACAAACTTTGCCACAACATCCGGATGGGACTTGGCGTAGTCACGCGAGGTAAAAAAGACTCGATATGGGTCGTAGCCAGTCTCGCTGATCAGTAGCGTCCGTAACGGAATGCCGGCCTTCTTTACATAGAAGGGTTCCGACGTAACAAAGATCTGCTGAATATATTCAGGGTCCTTGATAAAGTTAGCCACACTGTATGTTGCAGGAACTTCTCGAACATCCTTCAAACCAAATCGCTTCACGATGTACTCAAACCATGTCGCGGGCGGTCGCACGGATATTGCGTGTCCGTTCAGATCAGCAAAATTATGTACAGGAGACTCGGCGTGAACCATCACGGCCTGCGGATCATGCTGCATGGTCGCACCAACCGCTAGTAGCGGCTGACCGCCTGCTACCGCCTCAATCATCCTGTCGGACGACCCCATGGCGAACTGCACCGAACCAACGGAAACTAACTGCTCCCCGGTGATGTATGGACTACCAGGAAGAATCTGTACATCCAGCCCAGCATCCTTGTAGTAGCCCTTCAGCAAAGCCATGTAGAATCCACCGTGCTCCGGCTGCGGATACCAGTCCGTCTGCAACTTGACCGAAATCAAACCACTGGCAGGCTTATGTTGGCAGCCATTCAACAAGGCTGCTGCGCCAATCAGCACAATAAATCCAAGGGTCAGCTTGAAAAAACGACTCATGCTCAGCAGCCTAGCATTCTAGGCACAAGTTTCAGACAGAAATCTTTCCCCTAGAGCAGATGCGTACGCCAAAAGTTCAGCATCCCTGCCCCGTCCGCAAACTAGCTGCATTCCAATCCCGCCCGGGCACGGCAAGGTGACCACGGGCATTCCCGCCAGACTGCCCGGGGTGGTGTACCGCAAAATCTGCTGCCTGGTCTTCGAGTGGTCAGCACCGGCCGGCAACTGCGACATAGGCGCACACGGCATCAGCAAATAATCATACTGCTGCAACATAGAGTCCATTGACTCTCGGAACTTACGCTGTCTCTCACGAAGCGCTTCCATTTCTGTAACGGAAATGGAAGCGCCCCACGATAGTCGCTCTGCAATGGCAGGCTCAAAGACCTCAAAACCTGCTCGTCCAGCCAGCTTTTCACGTTGGATTGCTGCTGCCTCATGCGCTTGGATTGGGGCGAATATTTCCATCGCTTGAGCCCAATACGAAATATTTACCGTCGCAATGTGTGCCCCCAATTGCTCAAGTTCTTGCTGTCGCATCGCATAGGCAGCAAGAATGCTGGCATCGCAGTCATACAGAAAGCCCGCAGGAACGACAGCAATGCGTGCGGTCTTTAACTCTATAGGTGCCTTTACCGATCCGATCCCCAGTACTGCGGAGGCAATCAACGGCAGATCGCGCAGGTCGCGACAAAAGAAGCCAAACGTATCAAATGATTGGGCCAGATGTACTCCGCCCTGCCAATTCCCAACACCCACCGACGAGCGATATCCAACTACCCCACAAAGTGCTGAAGGTACCCGAATCGATCCACCCGTATCGGTGCCAATCGCCACCATCGCCGAGCCCTCCTGGACACTGGCGACCGCTCCACTGGATGATCCCCCTGTGAGCAAAGAAGCATTCCGTGGCTGACAGCAATCCCCGAAGTACGCATTCTCACCTGTTATCCCGTAGGCCAGTTGGTGCATGTGTGTCTTGCCGGTAATCACTCCACCCGCAGAGCGCACCTGTTGCACAATCCATGCATCTTTGGAAGCGGGTGAATTATTCTCCGCGTAAAAACGTGATCCACAACTAGTGACATAGTCTTCAACATCAAAGCAGTCCTTGACAGACACAGGCACGCCAAACAGCGGTAGGTGCGGCCGTAATCCTACATCCGCGAGCCTAGTCGCTTCGGCGCGAGTACGATCCCTCTGCTGACACAAATAAACGTTGTGGCCAGCATTGGAGTTCGAGTGGCCTAAAGCTTCGTTGATCTCCTCGACGATCGCGCCCGGATCTGACCTTAGCCGTTTCTGCACCTCTTCCAGAGGCGTCATGACGTTGTGCATACCTAAATTCTAAGGGCTGCACCAGCAAAAAACAGCCTTGTGTAGTTCTACAAATCACTCTTCGCTTTAGCAAATCTGGCATGTCGTGTTACATTTCGACATGGGACACACTAGAGAGAAAAAGCCGAGCCTTTCGGTATTGGATAGCTCTCGTATGACGGAAATTGTGCAATTCACCGCACGCACACTCGTCACCGACAAGCCTGTGCCATTCGGCGCAATGATCGTCGAAACCAAGACCGGCAAGCTGCTCCTCAAGGGATTGAACGCTGTTGCCAAAGAGAATGATCCCAGCAGCCATGCCGAGGTACGCACGATTCGAATGGCCTGCAAAAAGCTCAAATCCCCCTCCCTGCGCGGCTACACCATGTACTCCACCTGCGAACCTTGCCCGATGTGCATGGCCAATTTACTGTGGGCGGGAATTGATCGCATCGTCTACGGAGCCACTATCGACGATGCCAATCGACACTGCCGTCAGATCCATATTCCAGCCACCGAGGTCGCCGAGCGAAGCGACATGACCTGCGAAGTCGTTGGCCCGGTGGAACGAGATTTAGCCTACACCCTCTTCACCCATCCCAATATGCTGAGAGCCTTCAAAGCCTGGGGCAACGCTAGTCGTTCGAAGCATGTCTCCGACAATGGAAAGCGAGCCATAGCATGACGCCCACTCTCTCGACTTTCGTCGATGATCTCAAGCAAGTCATTGGTGATGCAGACAGAGTACTAACCAATCCAGCAACGGTGGCGCGTCTTTCGCGCGATTTTTACTGGTACTCCCCCGTCCTAAAGCAACTCCTTTCAGACAAAGTCGGCGATGTAGTCGTACAGCCAACTAGCGTAGACGAGATTTGTGCCGTCCTGCGGCTATGTCATGACCAAGGAATCGCTGTCACAGCGCGAGGCGCTGGCACCGGGAACTATGGGCAGGCAATTCCACTGCAAGGCGGCGTAGTACTTGATCTCGCTCTGATGGACGCAGTCGAATGCATTCATCCCGACGGTATCGCTATCTGCCAGCCTGGTGCAAAACTGAGCCTTATCGAGAATGAGGGCCGCCGTCATGGATGGGAGTTACGTTGTTATCCCTCAACCGTCGCAAAGGCTTCGGTCGGAGGATTTCTAGGTGGTGGATCAGGCGGCATCGGATCGGTCGCGCACGGGGGGCTACGCGACTTCAACACCGTACGCGCTCTCGAAGTTGTAACGATGGAACCTGAACCTCGAGTCATCAAACACGAAGGCGATGCAATCCACGAGATACTTCATGCCTGGGGAACTAACGGAATCATCTCGCGTATATGGCTCTGCCTAACTCCAGCGGTAGAGTGGGCACAGTGTGTGGTTGCATTTCCCAGCTTCAACGAAGCGTTCGATTTCAGTGAGCAGATCGCAACCAGCAATCACTGGACCAAGCGACTGGTCACGACCTTCGAATCCCTAATCACTGCCAGCTTCTCTCCGATACGCAATATCATCACGCCAGACAAGGCCCACATCTTTTTTATGATTGCGGCAGCACAATTGGAGGAGTTGCAATTAGCCGCAAAAGCTGTCGGAGGGGAGATTACCTTTGCCGCCGCCTACGAAGGCCTGCGAACTTCTCCACTGCTCTCGGACTACACGTGGAACCACACCACGCTCTGGGCAATGAAGACTGACAATACACTCACTTACCTGCAATGCGGATTTAGTCCCACCACCGCACGCAGCCAGTTTTCTCAACTCAAAGCTCGCTACGGTGACGACTTCCTCTTTCATATAGAGTTCATGAAAAATAGTGACGGCCTCGTCGTTCCAGGCTCAATTCCCGTCGTACGCTTTACCACTGCAGAACGGTTGAACGAAATGATAGATTTCTGTCGCGAGATCGGTGTAACCGTCGCCAATCCACACGTCAACAACGTCGAAGGCGGAGGCCGTTATCGGCAGGACCACATTCAACTGCAGGCCAAGCGTAAGTACGATCCCAAAGGTTTGTTGAACCCTGGCAAGATGGCCAGCTATCTGGTAGCGGAGGATGCAAACTAGATGAAGACCTGGATTCCCGATGAGCGCAACTTTGCCTACCTGACTTGGAAGCAGGTCGAAGCTCTCCCGAAGAATGAAACGCTAATCATCCTACCCACAGCAGCAATCGAGCAGCATGGTCACCATCTTCCCCTCGCAACTGACACGCTCATCAGTAATCTCCTTCTGGGACATGCACTGGCCCTGCTGCCCAAAGAACTACCTGTCTTCGCATTGCCGCCCATCTGTTATGGCAAAAGCAACGAGCACATTGGCTTTCCCGGAACTATGTCCGTTTCGGCCTCTACCTTCATGGCTGTAGTTCATGATATCGGTGCCAGCGTTGCGGCATCAGGCTTCAAGAAGATGGTTCTGTACAACACGCACGGCGGCAATACCTCGCTCGACGACGTCATGTGTCGCGATCTGCGCGCCGAGTTTGGCCTGCGCACCTTCTATCTCTCGGGTTCAGGTGGTGCCAAGTTCGAAAACATCTCACTGCAGGAGCGTGCCTACGGATTTCATGCCGGGGAGTACGAGACAGCCTTATTGCTCCATGGAACTCCAGAACTGGTTCACACTGAGCTATACACCGTGAACTACATCGCACAGATTGACCAACCCGGAGCTTTGCTACCAGAGAATGGTCCAGCAACATTTGCTTGGCTTACGCGCGACATCGCTCCCAGTGGCGTGATGGGCGATCCAAACGCCGCCACAGCAGAGCACGGAGCTCAGTGGATCAAGCAGTCTGCAGAGAAAGTCGCCGCAGCACTCACCGCCATGTTCCATTACTCCAACAGGTTTCAGCCTTGACCATCACGTCATTGATCGACTGCGGCTCCGGCGTCCGTCTCCAGCGGAGCGTACCTTGCCTCATGTCTGACGGATGCACACTCTACTCGGATCATTACTTCCCGCCTGCATCCATGCACGCTTCGAATCCAACCCTGCTCATGCGCCAACCCTACGGTAGAGACATTGCCTCCACTGTCGTCTATCCACATCCTGTCTGGTTTGCACGACATGGCTATAACGTCGTTATTCAGGATGTACGGGGACGCGGTGACTCCGAGGGAGAATTCTACCCATTCCGATCTGAGCGTCGCGACGGGGCTGAGACTATCCAATGGTTGCGATCGCGACCTGAATCCAATGGAAAGATCGGCATGTACGGCTTCTCCTATCAGGGTGCAACCCAGCTACTGGCCGCAGCGGAACAACCTGAAGGACTTCTATGCATTGCTCCGGCCATGACCGCCTGCGACCTCTATCACGGATGTTTCTATCATCATGGGGCACTCCGGCTGTCATCGGCTATGGGCTGGGGTCTCCAGATGTTGCGTTCCGACGCTCGCAGACTCGGCCTACGGCAGGCACACGACCAACTTGAAGCAGCCTGGTCCAACGTTCGGACTCAGCCACTTTTTGCGCCATACGCCAAGCTGCCCGCACTTCAATCCACTGGCCTGCCGACCTACGTCCACGATTGGTTTGCCCATACTGTGCCCAGCGAGTTCTGGTCTGCACTCGACATCAGTACCTCGCTCACACAAATCAACGTTCCAGCACTGCATGTCTCCGGCTGGTACGACACATACCTACAGGGAAGCTACGATGGATTTCTCGCACTTGCGCAACAAGCGGCAACTCCCTTCGCCCGCCAGAATCAGTACCTACTTGCCGGCCCTTGGCAACACATCCCTTGGGGTTCACGTATTGGCGACACAAACTTTGGCTCCGATGCTTCAATAGACACCGATTCCCTTCTGCTGCGCTGGTTCAATCACTGGCTTAAGGACTCCAACGAATTCGCAGGTCAACCGCGAATTCGCCACTTCGCGCTCGGCCACAACCAGCCAGCAACGAGCCGCTGGTTTGCAACAGATGTCCTTACCAGCACTAAGGCCATCACGCTTTACCTCTCCAGCGATGGCCGTGCAAACTCGTCCAAAGGCGATGGCACTCTCAGCATGGAACCTCCAACCACTACACAACCAGCCGATCACTTCGTCTACGATCCTGAGGTACCTGTCTTCGCGCCCGGCGGTAGTACCGCACTTAGTGGCCCCTTCGATCAGTCTGTACTAGCGCAAGGCAATAATCTTCTCGTCTACACGTCCTCACCACTCCCAGAACCAATCCACGTCTTAGGATCAGCCGAACTCACCCTCTACTGTTCTACATCCGCAAGTAATGCCGACGTGACAGGAAAACTGGTACGGCTAACACCCGACAATCGAGCTGAGTTCATTGCTCTTGGCATTGCACGCTCAAGCTACCTCTTCCGTGCCTCCAACTACACGGCAGACATACTGCATACGTGGGCATTCACACTAGAGCCAACCTCATGCATATTTGCTGCCGGAGACCGTATTCGACTTGAAATCGCTGGCTCTGCTTTCCCGTTATATGATCGCAATTCTTCCAGCGACATTGCCCACTCTCTCGCAGATCCGTGGACGTGGCAGCGTTGTACGCACACAGTTCGTCATGATCTGCACTTTCCCTCTCGTCTGCGACTCCCGCTGCTTCCTGAGTAATGATGACAACGGATAACCTCAACTCGCCCGCACTTCCCCAATCAAAGGAGCTTCCTGAGATAGCTTTTTCTGGAGTCTCAAAATCCTACAACAGCGACAGGGGACGATCCCACCAGCAGATTCTGGAACATATAGATCTATCCGTCCACCGAGGCGAGTTCGTAAGCTTGATCGGCCCATCCGGCTGTGGAAAGTCAACTATGCTCAAACTGGTTGCCGGCCTGACTCTGCCCACCTCCGGGAAAATCTGCATCGACGGAATGACTCCTGCAAACGCACGTGAGATCGTCTCCTTCATCTTTCAGGATGCAACTCTCCTCCCATGGCGAACAGTCGAAGACAACGTTGGGTTGAGACTCGAACTCGAGCACGCCACGCGCGAACGGCGCAAGGAGAAAGTCGCTTCACTTCTGGAGTTGGTAAACCTAAGCCACGCAGCCAAGTCGTATCCACGCCAACTCTCCGGTGGTATGAAGATGCGTGTATCCATCGCACGTGCTCTCTCAACCAGGCCACGCGTGTTGCTCATGGACGAGCCGTTTGCTGCACTCGATGAGATTTCACGTGACCGACTCAACGAGGAGGTTCTACGACTCCAGCAGGAACAGAACTGGACGGCGCTCTTTGTTACTCATTCTGTTGCAGAAGCAGTCTTTCTATCTTCACGCGTCCTCATCATGGCACCGCACCCTGGTCGTATCGCATATGAGTTTCCGATCAACCTGCCCTACCCCCGCAGTGCAGAAACACGGCAGCTCCCAGCTTTTGAAGAGTACATCGCGATTATCAGTAAGACACTGCGAGGAGTGCAGAGCGAATGAAGCGCACCTTCTATAACGTGCTTAACACTGGTGGCGTACTTCTGATGCTACTGCTGTTATGGCGTGCTCTCATCTGGGCACTTAGCATTCCGCCCTACATGCTGCCAACACCTCTCGCTGTCGCACAAACTGTCATACACCGTTTTCCCTCACTGGCAAACTCCTTCTACATCACGGCACTAGCCGCAGCCAGCGGTCTCCTTGCCAGTATCTTCGTCGGTACCGCAATAGCACTAATCTTCGCGCAATCCAGATGGCTCCGACTAATGTTTCTGCCGTACACCATCCTGCTGCAAACAGTACCTATCGTAGCCATAGCACCACTCATCATCATGTGGGCCGGGGCAGGACTCTTTGCTGTCACCTTGATCACCTTCATCATCTGTCTGGCCCCTATCATCGCGAACACTACCCAAGGTCTCGTGAGCGTCGACGAAAACATGGTCAATCTGTTCCTCATGCAAAACGCATCTGGCGCACAGATACTCTGGAAGCTTCGCCTTCCTCATGCACTTCCCTCACTCTTTACTGGAGTACGCATCGCAAGCGGTATCTCGGTCATCGGGGCCATCACCGGCGAACTATTCGCCGGCTCAAGTTCCATTGGACAAGGTGGCCTTGGTTACTCGATCACATATGCGCTCGCTCAGTTGCAAACGGATTATCTTTTTGCCCTGGTCTTAGCCGCAACAGTACTAGGCTTTATGTTTTTCTTTGCTGTCATGTTTCTTGAGTACTACTTTTTACATAACTGGCACGAGTCAGCTCGTAAGACTGAATCGCAGTAAATTCTGCTCCATCAAACTCGGCAAAGAAAAGACAAGAAAGGATTCATCATGTTGCGGCTTGCCTCTGCCACCGGTTGGTGGCTTATCACCCATCCTGACCACGCCCGTCTCGCCGGAGCCTTTGCAGAGCATTGGGGCAACGAGCAATTCTCTTCCCCGGTCCCACGACGTCAGGTACTCCTTGGCATCTCCACACACGATGACGGATGGGCGGTCCGAGATGCAGAGCCGCAGATCACCAAGGCAGGGCTGCCCTCGGCTTTCTCGGTTGAACTCGTGGGGAAATACTCTGCATTCGAAGAGATCGACCTCGCCGATTATCTTGCCGTCCGAGAGCGCGCAGTAGCAGTGGTCGCAGCCGAGGATCCGTACGCAGCTCTGCTCGTATCACTGCACACCTACAACCTACTTACCGAGCGTGCTGACCGCTCGACCATAGCTTCAGCACAACTCCCACTGCTCGATGCCTTCCTGGAACGTCAGCGTTTGTTGCAGCAGCATTTGCACACCAGCATTGCTACCGACAACAAACTGACACCATACGAGATCGCGTGGCCACGAATCCAACAGCACTTTCGACTGCTCCAGGCAACAGACAATTTATCGCTACTCTCCTGCGTCGATTACCGCCATCCAGCGACCTTACTTCATCCACTACCGCTAACCAACGGTGGCCAACAGGAGATTATGGTTAAGTATGTAGGTGAGCGCCACTTCCAACTCTCACCCTACCCATTCGCGCAACCGAAACTTCAATTCACCCTGCCCGCACGCCACGTGCAAGGCAAGAGCTTTGCATCAGCCAAGGACTTGCAAGACCAGTTCCAGGCAGCAGCAATCACATCACTTTACGTTACCGTAAGCTGCTAGTTCTGGCGGGCCAACACACTTTGCAACTCTTATGGCAGCAGTGATACGTGTGCTGCAACAATTCGCCAGCCTTCCGGCATCCGCACCCAGGTTTGGCTCTGGCGGCCACGCATAATCTTGCCATTGCTTTCGCGCTCAAACTCGAGAGTAATACTGCCAAAGTCTTTACCAAAGCTAATGATGTCCAAGCGCTTCACCCGCCGAGCCAAATTCACCGGAGAACGTCCTTTGCGAAACGCCTCTAGCTCTTCAATACCATACAGATTCTCAGTAACACCAAAACGCATGACATGAGGCGCTGCCCAGAACATCGCGGTCAGGGTATCTACGTCATTCGTAACCAGCGCCTCTTCGTACTTAGGATAAAGCTCCGCTAACTCTGTTAATGTGGCAGCATCATTGATCTCAATCACCATGTTCAGAACAAGCTCCGTTGGGGAAGAATGCTTTTCGCGATAGAAGCACTTACAGTTGTCATCGGCCGGTTCACAACCTGACTCAGCTTTAAATTCATGGCAACGCTACACAGCAAATAAGCCTGCACAGGTTCAAAGTCCCAGGTCTGAATCAGCAAATCGACCATGCGTGAGGTAGCCGTGCGTGCCGCCTGCAACGCATCCTCCGCAGACTCCACTACGAGCCACGCTGCAGACGACGGCTCAATACTGTTATGTCCAACTTCAACCAACGGCCCAGCCAACTTCTGGTGCCGGTGCAACACAAAACGAAGTGTCACATTTGCTGGACACTCGATGCCGTTGATGCAGACCTCGCCATCTCCTTGCGCCGCATGGGCGTCACCTGCAGAGAACATTGCTCCGCGCACCTGCACCGGCAGGTACAGAGTCGACCCAGCACATAGCTCACGCACATCCATATTGCCCCCGAACTCCCCCGGTGGACGCGTACGAAAACTTCCTGCTTCTGCACGAGCAACTCCCATAACACCGCAAAACGGGCGCAACGGAACAACAGCAGGAGCCAACGAAAAGCTCATCTCTCCATCAAGCTTCCAGTGAAAAAGGGATGGCTCCGTAAAGCGGTTGTCCAGGAATCCAAGCCCTGCAATCACACTGCTCCAACCCCAGCCAAGATGCTCAACCTCTAGAACCTGTATCTCCAGCACGTCTCCGGGTTCAGCGCCATCAACATAGATCGGCCCAGTCAGTGCATGAATCAGGTTCCGATCAATCTCCAGAAACTCGGGCAGCGTCATCCATGGCTTTACCTGTCCCCCGCTGGAATCCAAACATTCCAAATGCACTACGTCGCCTGATACCACCACGAGTCGCGGGCTAAGCCGATTGTCCCAAACCGAATGCGTAGGGATGGCACACAAACTGTATTCAGCCATAGTTGCTCAGACCTCTCCTTCGTGAATGACAGCAATGTGGACAAATCTGGTTATGACTTCACTAGCACCGTCATCTGTATCTCAACCATAGCGTTACGTGGCAAAGCATTCACACCGACGGCTGCTCGAACATGACGCCCCGCATCGCCAAAAGCTGCAACGAGCAGATCTGACGCTCCGTTGATCACCTTCGGCGAATCGGCAAATCCAGCAACCGCATTCACGTATCCATTCAACCCTACAATACCTTCCACAGCGTCCAGCGTACCCAGCTCCCGTTTGATCACTGCCAACTGCGTCAATGCACAAGCAGCAGCCGCAGCGTAACCATCTTCGATACTTCGCTCGCCACCAACGGTACCAGTCAGCACGGTACCATCACGTGTCGAGATCACACCCGCAAGATACAACATGTTCCCTACTCGTTTTGCAGAAAGATAATTTCCACCGGCGCTAGGTAGCACGGGCAAATGGTGACCGTATGCAGAGAGTTGTGATTCAATGTCCATGTGGCCGTACTCTAACACGACTGTAGAATTTCTCTCTTGCTAAATTAATTGTTGCGGTTAGCATTACGTATGGAACGCAAAAGACTAATCGGCCTGCTCGCTTTAGGTGGCATCTTCTGTGGCAGTCTGCTGTCCTCCGCACATTCAGCCCAACCAGTCACACCATCTCCGCTGCTCCAGTCTCAGCGACATAGCGTTACGGACCTGGAAGTCACAGGAATGATCGCTGGCGTCCCCCCCTCTAGCCACTGGTTCATCCCCTATCAGAGTCTGCTGTCGCTGCCGCAGGTAGAAACAACTATCGTCGAGGATATCAATTTCAACGAACTCCACACGCCGCGTGCTAAGGTGAGCGGTGTCGAGTTGAGCGTGCTCGCTCGCATCATCGGAGTTCTAGCCAACTCCGACATGATGAACGCGCTCTGTGTGGATCGGTATCAATCCCAGTTGCCGGCTGAATACGTCGTCGCCCACCATCCTATCCTGGTCCTTAAAATCAACGGCCTGTCTACGTCCCAATGGGCCGCCGCGACGAAGAACCAAGACCCCGGACCCTACATGATCACATACCCAGACTTCAAGCCTTCGTTCAAGGTTCTCACTCATCAAGATATGCCACAGGAGCCAACTGAAATGTTCCTACTAAGTTTTGGCACCCAGAAAGACCAGTTCGGCCCCATCACTCCATCTGGCCATTTTCCAACAGATTCTCCTGTAGTGCTCGGCTTTGCCATCGCCAAAGAGAACTGCCTGCGATGCCACAATCACGGTACAGCAGGAGGCACCAAAGCTGGTCGCACCTGGTCAACGCTGGCTGCCCACGCCCGACACAATCCAGTAGATTTTGCCAACTACGTCCACGACCCGCGGCGCGTGGATAGCAAAGCCACCATGCCCGGCAATCCTGCCTACGATCAGGCAACACTCGCAGCCATCACCGCGTACTTCCAAGCCTTTCCCTCGGAGTAACTCCCCATGACTGTTCGTCTGTCCAAGTGCTTGCTGCTCTTTGCCATCGGCTTCTTCTACCTGCTTGTGGTCTTCAACAACACCACCGACTACAACTCAAACTATCAGTTTGTCCACCACGTCCTTATGATGGACTCGACCTTCCCCGGCAACTCCGGTATGTGGAGAGCAATCAATACCACTACAATTCACCATGCCTTTTACGCTTCCATCATCTGCTGGGAGATTCTCACGACCATCCTATGTTTTCTTGGTGCGTACCGCCTGGCGCAAAACCTCCGCACCTCGGCCTCCAGCTTCAACACGGCAAAACGTTTCGGCATTATGGCTCTCACGCTTAGCCTGCTCATGTGGTTCATCGCTTTCCTCTCCGTCGGGGCGGAGTGGTTTCTCATGTGGCAGTCCAAAACCTGGAATGGACAGGAGGCTGCTGCCCGTATGTTCACTGTAGTCGGCATCGTACTCATCTACCTCTCCATGCCAGATACTGAATCACAGTCGTAATGCAGCACAATCTGCGGTTTAGCTGAAACTAAAGACACCCTCAGAGACGAAAGAACACATCAGTTGCTACTATTCTCCTCATGCCATCGCCCGTTGGAGTTCGCTTCGCCTCCCTGCTGACTGTGTTAGCGCTCTTCCCCGCCGTAGCAGCCGCTCAAAACGAATTCAAATGCTTGCCCAGGATCAACGGTGTCGATTGCTCTGCCTATGGAACAACTCTCCAGGTAACAGCCCTCCGTGATGATGTCATCCGCGTCCGCGCAGCACATCAGGCCCCGCTACCTGAAGACGCCTCCTGGGCAGTTCTCTCTGCGGCCCGCACCGCCACCGTGGCGGTCACACCTACAACCACGGGGTTCAGCACCAAAACCCTCCTATTAGCCATCACTCCCGACCTTCGACTCACCATCAGCGATCATTTAGGCAACGTACTCCAGCAGGATGCTGAACCCATCAACTGGCAGGGCAACCGCTTCCGCATTCGCAAGCAAAAGCACTCCGATGATCACTTCTTCGGTCTCGGAGACAAACCCGGCCCACTCGACCGCGCCGGAGAAGCCTTCGCGATGTGGAACACAGACAACTTTGGTTGGCAGGAGTCGTCCGATCCCATCTATAAAAGCATTCCCTTCTTCATCAACTTCCGCGCCGGACGCGCTCTCGGTATCTTCTTGGATAACACGTGGCGCACTTCCTTCGACTTCGGCCGCGAACTCCCCGACCAATACAGCTTTGGAGCTCCAAACGGTCCAGTCGACTACTACGTCTTCTACGGCCCAACTCCCAGGCAGGTCATGCAAACCTATGCCTGGCTCACCGGACCCACCCCCCTTCCACCCCTTTGGACTCTAGGCTTCCAGCAATCACGATACAGCTACGTGCCAGAGTCACGCGTCCTCGATATTGCCGCACGCCTGCGCGCAGATCATATCCCTGCTGACGCCATCTACCTCGATATCGACTACCAGAAAGTCAATCGTCCCTTCACTGTAGACCCCGACAAGTTCCCCCATTTTTCTCAGATGATTCAACAACTGGCAGCGAACCACTTCCACATCGTCGCCATAACCGATCTCCACATAGCAAATCTGCCCAACGCAGGGTACGCCCCCTACGACACCGGAACAGCAGGCGATCACTTCGTCAAGAACCCCGACGGCACCGTCTACACAGGTGTAGTCTGGCCCGGCCCAGCGGTCTTCCCTGACTTCACACGCAAACTAACACGAGACTGGTGGGGCACACTCTATCGACAGTTCACGCAAGAAGGTGTTGCTGGCTTCTGGAACGACATGAACGAGCCAGCCGTCTTCAATGTCCCCACCAAGACTATGCCGGACGACATCCAGCACCGCATCGACGAACCCGGCTTCCTCCCTAGCACCGCCAGCCATCTGGAGATCCACAATGTCTTCGGCATGGAGAACTCGCGCGCCACCTACGACGGCCTCCTCGCACTCCAGCCAAACGTCCGGCCGTTCGTCCTCACGCGGGCCAGCTACGCAGGCGGTCAGCGTTATGCAGCCACCTGGACAGGCGACAATAGCTCGACATGGAACCATCTGCGCATGACCGTTCCACAAATCGTCAACCTGGGTCTTAGTGGCTTCGGCATGACCGGTGCCGACGTCGGCGGCTTCGCCGGTTCCCCGCCACCCGATCTCCTCACTAAATGGCTCGAGATTGCAGCCTTCCAGCCTATCGACCGCGACCATGCTGCCAAGGGTACCCGCGACCACGAACCATGGGTCGATGGCCCCGAACAACTCACCATCCGTCGCCGCTACATCGAAGAACGCTACCGCCTCATGCCCTACCTCTACACCACTGCGGAAGAGATGTCCCGCACCGGTATACCCATCATGCGCCCACTCTTCCTCGAGTTTCCCAACGCTACTTCCGACGGCCACCCTCTTGATCTCGATGCATCGGGAGAGTTCCTCTTTGGCCCAGACCTGCTTATAGCAGCATCACCTTCCCCAGAGGAAGTCGCGCCCTACGAGGTCCATCTGCCACCCGGCATCTGGTACGACTATTGGAGTGGTGACCGCCTTGATCGACGCACACAAACAAGTGCGCGCGATCTCGAGCAGCGCGATGCCAAGCTCGCCACCCAGCCTCTCCTGATTACACCAACCCTGGCAGACCTGCCTGTCTACGTCCGTGAAGGCACCATACTTCCCATCGCACCCCTCACGCAAAGTACAGAGGAGATTCCCAACGGACCACTCACCCTGCGCATCTACCCCGGTCCAGACTGCCACGGCGACCTCTATCAGGACGACGGCAAAAGCTTCGCCTTCCGCAGTGGTTCCTATCTACGCATCCATTACTCCTGCGAGGAAAAATCAGATGGCACGCTGGCACTCCATATCGGAGCACAACAGGGCACCTATGCTCCATGGTGGAAGCAGATACGCATCGAGACCTATGGCTGGACAACACATCGTGGCGAAGCAACCACACCCACCGAAAAGCTCAAGCTCCATTCCATCGGCAAAGCCTCAGTCGTCACCATACCGAACGACCCTGCCGGCGTAGACCTCACGCTACAGTAGTATTTTGGCACGACACGACACAGCAGCCTACTCGTACCGCAAGGCCTCAATCGGATCAAGATTCGAAGCCTGTATCGCCGGAATCATCCCGCTGATCGTTCCAACGATAACCAAAATGGTCGTCGCAACCACCACAATCTCCGGCGACACCAGCAGATGAATATCGCCTGCATCCGCATTCGAAGCCATTGCGCTATAAAAGGTAATGCTCCCGATGCTCTTGGCCACCACATACGCCAACACAATCCCGCCCGCGCCACCAACTCCGGTAATCACCAGTGCTTCCGCTAGAAACTGCATCAGGATATGTCGCTTGCGCGCTCCCAACGCCTTCTCCACCCCAATCTCTCGCGTCCGCTGCTGAACGCTCACCAGCATAATGTTCATCAGCCCGATACCCGCGATCCCAAGTGTCAACGCGCCAATAAACAAGAGTAGCGCCTGTAATCCCAGCGAAATTATCCGAAACTGCGCCAACTGCTCCATAATATTCGCCACAAAGACCGCTCGCCGATCGGAAGCGCGGTAGCCATGACTTGCAGCGAGTGTCTTGCGCAACGCACTCTCGACCTCTTTCGGCTCGCCCTTGTAGTCCATCCAAATGCCGTCCAGATACTTGGTGGCTTTAAGATCCGTCATGGTAGTGAGCGGCACGTTGATACCCCGATTAATGTCGCTATCTGCACCCTCCTGCATCTTCGGCTTCAGCACCCCTACAATCTCAAATGGCACACCATTCAGGCGTATCGTCTGCCCCAACGCAAACATCCCAGAGAATAGCTTGGTCTTTGCTTCTGACCCAATCACTGTTACATGCGCCCGCTGCACCAGATCGGCTTCCGTCAGTAGCCGTCCTTCACTCAAATCCATCCGCTGTATCGGCTGCAACTCGGGCGTTATCCCATCCACGCCCCAACTATAGCTGTGCAACTCATTCTGCACTGGCACCTGCTTGGACACAGTAGGCGCGACATGCAAAACGCCCGGCACCGTCTCCTGTATTCGCTCAACATCGTCCATGGTCAGGCGCACCACAACACCGGCCTTGGAACCTCCAGCCTGCTCGCTCGTCCGACCTGGAAACACACCCATCATATTGGTCCCAAACTGCGCGAAGATATTCTCGAATGCCTGCCCAAAGCCCGCACCATACGCCAGCAGCAGCACCACCGTGGCAATACCCCAGGCCATGCCCACCACAGTAATAGCAGTACGCCGCCCGTTGTGCCGCATCGCTTCGATCGCCTGCCCAAAGATGTCGCTCAGCATCGCTCGTTACTCCTTCCGCAAGGCTTCTACCGGTTGCAACATCGCCGCCTGCCGCGCTGGATAGATGCCCGCAATGATGCCGCACAAGGTCAACGTCCCCAGCGCCAGTGCAGCCGACCACGGCACCAGTCGTGGAGGATCGAATCCCATGTCATTGTCCCCAACAACGGAGCCCAGTGCGAACATCAGACCTGCTGCTGCTGCAATCCCTATCAAGCCGCTCAAGCCCGTCAGCATGAGGCCTTCCAGAAAGAACTGTGTCAGGATGCTGCCATTAGTTGCGCCCAGCGCCTTCCGCAACCCAATCTCTTTGGTCCGCTCGCTCACCGTAACCAGCATGATATTGATGATCCCCACCGCGCCAAGCGCCAGAGTAACAATACCTACTCCACCCAGAAAAACATCCATCGCCGTAAAGATCAGACCCACCGTCCGGTTGGATTTGATCGTGTCCCACTCCTCAAATGCTTCCGTAGCCGAGGGATCGAAGCCATGCTGCCCCGCGACAGCACGATGTACCTCAGCCTTCGCTGTTTCATTCAAGTCCGGCGTCGTCGGTTGATACTGTATTGAGGAAATGGCATCCGTCGGCACATTGTCACCTTTGATCGGAAATAACTCCAGCATCGTGCTCAGCGGAATATAGATCTTCTGGTTGTCGCCGTCGTTATTCCCACGCCCAAACTTGGCAGCAATCCCTACCACCTGGAATCGATAGCCATTTAGCGTGATGTACGCACCTAGTCCCGGATGCCCCGAAAACAAAAGCTGATAGGTCTTTTGTCCCAGAATCACGACCTGCCGTCGTTGGGCTAGGTCGTCCTCATTCAAAAATCGTCCCTGCGCTATCGGCAAAGAACGAATCACCGGATAGTTAACCTCGACCCCCATCACCTGACCGCCCGCACTGGAATACTCGCTGACCTGCTTCAGATCGCTGCGGCTAATCATTGCCGTCACATCACGCACATGCGGAGCCTCTGCACGAATCGCGTCCGCATCACGCATCGTCAGCTTATAGGGCTGCATCCCCGTATGCTGTCCCGGCAGTGCGGGAATCGTACCGCTCCACAGCATGATGACATCGGTGCCCAACTCTGCCAGTCCCCGCCGCTGTCCCGAGCGAAATCCTTCACCCAGCCCAATCAAAAGCAGCAGAGAGGCCACGCCCCAGGCGATGCCGAACATCGTCAGAAACGAGCGTAACTTATTCGCCCCGATCGACTTAAAAACCTGAATGATGATCTCGAAGAGCGCACGCATAGCTGTTGTTTGACGAAGTCCTTCCCCACAGCGTTACGCATCTACCAGTGAATTAGTTCCGTGCCCCAGAAATAGCCGTCGGGGACTTGGCATCCTGCACCAGATTCTTCACCAACATCGGCACATCAGGATCAATCTCTGCCTGTGCGATCCTGCCTTGTTTCCCGAGGAAATCAATCACAACTGGTATCAGGCATTCATCGATGCCTGCGGGATACAACAGTCGCAACGCCTCTCCCACCTGTGCCACCACAGGAGCCAACCCACCCCGTACCGCAAAGCACCGCTCCGGACGATAAACACATGACGCCAAGTCGGTGATACTCAACGCATCGCTCGGAGTGCACATAATGGTCTTCGGAGGGGCCATCCGGTCGATCATGCTGAAGATCTCCAGCTTCGACTCCAACTCATCCGGCACAAAATCGAACACGATATCCGCGTTGCGAACGGCATCTTCCACCGTCGCCACCAGCTCCAGACATCCAGGGCCCGCACGCCCACTCATATCTGCAAAGTCAGCCTCGGCCTTACGCAGATTAGCTGGCATCACGTCTTCCAGCACCACGTGAAAACCGGCACAGGCACAAGCCAGAGCAAAGCTTCGACCAGCCTCACCCGCGCCGATCACGGCAACAGTATGGATCGGAAGCGCCGTCACGACCTGGCTCACTTCGTACTCGTCACGGCAGTAATCACCGACTCGTAACTCGGCTCAGCGCTCTTGATATGGTTCGCAACACGTTCGCGTTCCTCAGCCGTCAACGACGGCAGCACCGCAAGAATCCGGCGCAAGGTCACAGAAATATCGTCAACGTAGTTCATGGTACGGATGGCTTCGCCAGAGAGTGGCATGAGTGCTCCTCAAATAAGTTTGTACTTAATAACAGTCTAAACGTTCACGCTAAGGTCTGCTTTATCGACACTGCCTTCAGGCTGCGGAGCCACATAACCGTCACGGTCAGTCATCTCCATCAGAGCGGCAAGCTGTGCTGCAAAGTCTGGGTGTAACGCACTTGCATCGTACCGCCACGTCCAATTACCAACCCCCTCAGACGGCGTATTCATTCTCCCCTCGCTCCCCAGATGCAGCACATCCTGCATCGGGAAGATGCATAGATTGGCCACCGATCGCGCCGCGGCCCGAATCATCGCCCACACAATGTCCCCGTCATGCTCAATCTTCTGCAGATAAGACTGCACGTTCCTCCGCTCCGCTTCACCAACATCATCGCGCCACCAGCCCAGCGTTGTATTGTTGTCATGCGTTCCTGTATAAACCACAGTATTCGGAACGTAGCGATGCGGCAGGTAGAGATGCCCACCACGATCCGAAAAACCAAACTGTAGAATCCTCATACCCGGCATCCCAAAATGCTCCCGCAGCTCGTCCACCTCAGGCGTAATCAAGCCAAGATCTTCTGCAACAAACGGCAGATCCCCGAACACGTCTTTCAGTCGCTGAAACAATTCTTGCCCCGGTGCCTTGACCCACTGCCCGTTAATCGCAGTCGCTTCCTCGGCAGCGATGGACCAATACGCCTCAAATCCCCGAAAGTGATCCAATCGAATCATGTCGTACAACGCCAGCGAACGTCTCACCCGAGCGACCCACCAGTCGAACCCTCGCTCCATCAAAACGCCCCACTTGTACAGCGGATTCCCCCAGCGTTGTCCAGTAGCCGAAAAATAATCAGGCGGCACACCCGATACCCGTATCGGGCGCCGTTCTTCATCCAGTTCAAATAGCTCAGGGTGCGTCCATACATCGGCGCTATCGTAGTTCACAAAGATCGCGACATCACCCATAATTCGTACATCCCGCTCCGAGCAGTAGGCTCGCAGGGCAGACCATTGCTGGCTAAAAAAGTATTGAATCGCCTGCTCAATGGCCATCTCTTTGCCATGCTCACTTAGCAACGCAGTCATGGCTTCCGGCTTGCGCTGTGCATGTTCCACTGGCCACTCGTGCCAGCTTGCATAGCTATACTTCCGGCGCAACACATTGAACATCGCATAATCGGTCAACCAAGAACCGTTGTCGTTGCAAAACTTTTGAAAACTCGCTCGCGCATCGTTGTCAGCTCTATCAAGAAAGTTGGCAGCAGCCTCTTCTATCAACGGCATTTTAAGCCGCATCGCCTCTTCGAATTGAACTGGACCATCGTGCCCAGGTAGCCCCCCGATACGCTCCCACGCAATCCATCCTTCTTGAGCCAGACGCTCTACGCTGATCAGCAACGGGTTGCCCGCAAACGCCGATAGAGCAGAGTATGGCGAACTTCCATAGCCCGTGGGGCTAAGGGGCAGCACCTGCCATAGACGCTGCTTTGCTGCCGCCAGAAAATCCACGAACCCATAGGCCGCCGGACCAAAGTCCCCCACCCCACCGTACGACGGCAACGACGTCACATGCAGCAGAACTCCCGACAGCCGATCTTGCACCTTAGCTTCCCCGCTCATACGCTTCCTCTCTCACACCAGGTCAACCCTGCTCGAACTCCTGCCCAAAATACATGTTGCCGAAATCATACGTGGTCTCGACAAAAAAGAAAGGGCCTGACCTCGCCGCATTGGCAGAGCATCAGGCCCATACATCCATCTCAAATCAAGCTAATTCCCGAACGGCGAATAGCCCGGCGTAGGCTGCTTCTTCGAGTAACGAACCGCTCCGCCCTTCTCATACTTCTCCGTCAGGTTGCCAATGTACACCCGGAAAATCTCTTCCCGCTGCACATTCAGCAGTTGCTCACGCGTCGCAACAAAGTTCTTTGCAATCTCGTCCGGGGTAGGCTCCTGCTTATCGAGAAGGCTCAGGACCACTCCAGCGCGCCCTGTGTTTATCGGACCTGAAATTGCGCCCTTCGCCAAGGTAAACGCTACTGCTCCCGGGCCGCTCATCGCACCCAAGTCCGGCACCTGACCATCCTTACCTACCAAGTCGCTCGTCTTCACTGTGACATTCATCTCTGCTGCGGCCTTCTTTAGATCGTTCAGCACCTTCGCACGATCATCCAGCTTATTCAGCTGTGCATTCAACAACTGCGGAAGCTGCTGTTCGCGATAATCATCCAGGATGTGCTGCTTGTACGCATCAAACTCTGGCGCATGAGCAGCTTTCACATCGACAACCTGAAAGATGGCAAAGCCGTCTCCCGTAGGCACGGCCGTCGGATCACCGCCCTGCTTCACTGCAAACGCCTGGGCCAGAAGAGCCGTCCCGTCAGCCAACCCGGCGACCACACCATCCTTTGCAAGATAATCCGTCGTCACGACATGCAGGCCTTTGGCCGCTGCGGCCTTTTCCAGGCCATTCTTCTTCGCATCGCTTGCAAGTTGCGTTGCCAACGACTGCTCGGCAGCACCAGCCTTCTGCTGCTCCAGCACTGGAACGATCTCGCCACGAACCTCATCCAAAGGACGCATATGCGCTGTTTTCTTGTCTTCCACCTGGAGAATGTGGTACCCGAACTGCGTCTTCACCAGATCCGAAGTCTGCCCAGGTGATAGCGAAAACGCCATCTTATCGAACTCAGGAACGGTCTTTCCGCGATCCAGCCAACCCAGTTCACCCCCCTGAGCCTTGCTGCCCGGGTCATCCGAGTTCTTACTCGCAAGATCAGCAAAGTTACCGCCGCTTTTAATCTGCTTCAGCAAATCTTCCGCCTTGGCCTTCGCCGCAGCATCTGTCTTCGCATCAGCGCCAGAAGGTACTGCAATCAAAATGTGACGTACCTTCACCTGCTCCTTCACCTGAAACTGGTCCTTGTGCTGGTTGTAGTACGCCTGCACGTCGGCGTCTGTCACCTGTGGCCGGCCACCCGGAAGGCTGGAGGCATCGAATGAGGCATACTCAATCTTCCGCGTCTCCGGAATCGCCGCAGCATAGCGCGCCTGATTCTGTTTGAAAAACGACTGCAACTCAGCGTCAGAGGGATTAATCGTCTTGCGCAGATCGTCTCCAGAGATCACAGCATAATCAAACTTAACCTTTGTTCCCTGAATCTTGTAAGCATCCCGCACTGCATTGTCCGATACGGTTACACCACCGGTCACTAACGCCTGCAGACGGTTCAGTTCCATGTCGCTCTTCACCTGCGACTCAAAGTCACTGCGGCTCGTCTGGAACGCCGACTGCACGAAGTTCATGTATGCGTCGTCACCGATATAGGTGCCATTGGGAAAAAGATACTGGGCAAAAGGACCGGTCTGCAGTTCGCGGCGCAGATCCTCATCGCTCACCTCCAGGCCCATCCGGTCAGCCTCATGCTTCAGAATCGCTCGCTGTACGAGAATCTGCCCGGCGCGCTGCACCATATAGGGCAGCAGAAACTCTGGCAGCCGCTGTTGCTGCAACTGACGCGACGCGAGTTGGTTTACCTCGACATCCTTAACCGGTGTGCTCTCGCTCGCAAAACGACCCAACACGCCCGGTTCTCGCACCGTGGCATAGACAGTTGTATCGTTCGTAGCCTGGTTATCAAAGATTCCCGGTACTAACGTGATCACCATGGTGACGACAGCTAAACCAATGATGACGGCGAAGATAATCTTGGTGATGCGGTTGTCCTGCTGCAGAATACGAATCATGCTTGGCTAAAGACCTTCACTTCGCGAGTCGCCGACTTATTAGTAAGATCGGCAGCGTGCCCTGGATTTTGCTCGACCTGTACACACATCTATCAGACGTGCGCCACGCCGGTTGCAAGGCAAGCAATAAGTATAAATCAGCCACGCCATGAATTCATCATGCCCCCATACCGGGTAACCATCCATAAAACAGACAGATGCCCCCGAAACGGGGGCCTTCCTCAAAAGCCGTGTGGTTTGACCTCTACTCCAGCTCAACCGCTTGCCTATTTCTATGCCAAGCACAATCTCAGTTCCAAAACTTCACGAACGTCCCCACATGATTAGCGGACCACAAAATCCACTCACGCTCTTTAGGAAGCTATTTATCCTCAAGCCACGCTTCAGTTTGAAGCATCCTCATAGCAAGCGAAAAGATCATGAAGACTCAAAACATAGATAAACACAAACCAAGGATCAACACCTTCATCCAGTCGCACAAGATGTCGTCAAGTCATTCCTTTTCTATATATTAGCCACAATCTAAAGCAAGATCACAAAGCTCGTCCGTGTCAGGACTGATTTGATAGTTGGCTACTGCGGTGCAGGCTTGGGTGTCTCAGCAGGCTCCGCCGGTTCTGGCGGCTCAGTACCCGGACGGGCCTCCGGAGTGGCGCCCGACGGCTCATGCGCACTCCCCTTACCCCGCATGTTCTTCTTGCTCTTATTTTCCTGCTCCTCACGCGCATCTGGCCGAATCCGACTTGTTGGCACAGGAGCTTCAGGAATCCTGTCCAATCCAACTCGGGTGGAAAATCCAGGCTCCAACAGTACCGAAGGCTCTGAAGCGGCCCGCCCTGTCACCTGCACCAGTCCTTGCTCTACATCAACTTCAGTCACTTTGTGATTGTTGACTTCCACCTCAAATCTGGTTCCACGCACTGCTACGATAGCGCTCGGAGTACCTAGCTGAAACGAGGGTGTTCCTGTATAGCGCTTGGTCACCACAGCCCGCAGCTTGCCCAGTATCAGTTCAAAAAAAGTGCTTCCCGAGGGTAGCGTCTCCTGGTTCATCACGAGATGAGAACTCTCACGCAGCAGAATCTCGCTCCCATCTTCCAGACGAAGTAAGACCTTGGCATTCGGATCTGTTTCGATCACCGCGCCCTGAGGCACTACTCCGTTTCTCGCAATCACTAAACTATTCCCCCCCGCACCATGAACCTTGATCTTTCCGCTCAAGTCGAGCACGACAGCTCCGCCATGCGGAACATGTACGCTACTCGCTGCCACGGTCTGGCCGATGGCACTCAGCACGGCAAACATAGCGATAAAACTAGCCAGCACTCCTGAAACATATCTATTCATCGTGAACCTCATTCAGAAAATGGTGTGAGGGGCAGCACAAGTTGGAAGCTCGTCTCGCGATCGTCGCTCTCCACTCGAACTTCTCCCCCGTGTGCATCTAAAACCCGCTTAACAAAAGCCAGTCCAATTCCCCAGCCGATTCGCCCAGCAGCATTGTCAGACATACGATACTGTGGAGCGAACAGTCGGTGAATCTCATGTTCAGGGATCCGTGACCCCTGGTTTTGAACTGCAAAAACTACATGATTACGATCAGCAGTAACACGAATCACTACATCCGCCTTATCAGCCCCGTACTTCACTGCATTGGCAACAAGATTCAGCAATGCTCCGGTCATCATCGCTCGATCAAGATTCACCACAACAGGCTCGGAAGGTTGAATCACTACCAGCTTTTTGTTAGAGGCTCTGCATAGCGACTCCGCCAGAGAACTCGCCTTCTGTAGTACAACTTCAATATTCGTCTCCTCCGGAGTCACCACGGGCAGTGCGGTTTCAAGCTTCAGACACTCTAAAAACATCGTGGTCAAAGCAATGAGCCGTTCCGACTCATGGTGAATTACATCGGCAGCCCCGGCCTCTCGCGCCTGCTCAGGAAAATATTGCAGCAACTCCGCAAATCCCAGCAATGAAACCAGCGGCGTCCGCAATTCATGTGTGATGAATTGAAGTGCTTGCTGCCGGGCTTGGTCGCGTTCCATCTGCGGCGTCAGGTCAGCCGAGATAACCATGTATAGCCGTTTCTTAACCGCGGCAACCGCAGGCAGTCGCACCATAGACAGCCGCCACAACTGCCCGGCGATCAGCACCTCATTATCTATTTTTCTCAACTTTCGCTGCTGCATGTCTGCAGGATTCAGACCATGGCTAGACGAGCCAACACCGATCGGATACAAGAGCCTGGAAATCTCCGGCCACACCACTGCATCGCCCCAACCGCTCTGAATCAAAAAACTGCGCCATGCCTGATTGGCAAACATCGCATTACCAAACTCATCAAATACGGCAATGCCATCGCGCATACCATCCAGCAACGACTGTTGAAACCCAGAGACTATTGCAATCTGTTGATCAGTCTTCGCGATCAAAGCGATCTTTGACTCTGAACTCTTCAATTTTAATGCTGGAACCTTGGCAACCAGTTGCGGAACCAGAGCCCCAGCCAGATATAACGGCAGCCCCTCAGTCTGACGCTGCAGATTACCCAGGCTAGTTCCAATCATCCGTTGGATTAGAACGATATGTTGCAGTTGTCCAAGCGGCACTAGCAGAAGACTGGCCACGAAAGCTGGCCCAAGGTCAAACTGAAGTCCCCATAACAAAAAACAAGCATATGCAGCACCGAACGTACCAATGAGACTAAGCGTCAACCACAGCGCTATGCGCAAAGTGTTCTGCTGCTGCATTAGCCTGCCACCCACTAAACATAGGCACAGCAGCAATACCGACTGTATGAGGGGAGGTACCGTCGTCAATTCACGAGCATGATCCAGCGTGTCGACCATGTTCGCTTGAATCAAAACACCTGGAGCTGGATTGCTGTAACTCAGCGGAGTCAACAATTCGTCCTCAAGTCCGGTTCCCGCAAACCCGATTATTATTGTCTTTCCTCGAAAGTCATATACATCGCCACGAAGCATACTTGCCGCAGAAACAGTAGGGAATGGTGTACGCGACGGAGGACTACCATTGGCTAGTCCGCGGTAGTCGATGGTCACTACCCGCGGCTGCAATACCTCACTGGTAGCAGCATGAGATGCAGTCGTCTTGGTAGTACCCGCCACGTTTGCCAACAGTTGTGACATCATCAGCAGCGGTCCATGCAAAGTCATCTCCGCTACAGGCAGTCTTCGGCAGATTCCATCCGCGTCTAAAATGGCCTGAACATGGCCAACCGCCATAGCCGCTGATGCAAACATAGGCAACGGCTCAATCCACAACGGCCCTGCAGTCGAAGTTGTAATCTTAGCCGGTAATACAACATTGCCAGCACGTCCAAAAGCAGCGGCCAGGGCACGGTCGTCCTGCTGGTCCGAAGGCTCGCTGAGCAGAATATCAAGACCGATCGCATTCGGCTTTGACGCAGCAACGCGGTCGATCAGATCTGCAAGTTGGCTGCGGCGCCAAGGCCACCGTCCCTGCTCCGACAAAGAAGCATCGTCTATATAAACCACCACGACAGAGGTTGACTGCTCTAGTCGATTGCGTATCCGAAAGAAGCTGTCATTCGTGCGGCTGCCAACCTCACGAACACCACCCATCAAACTGGAAAGTGCAGAGAGCACAAAGCAGCACAAAGCCAGCGCCGCACTCCGACTCCACCAAGGCTTGCTCGCTAAGCCAGCACCGGTATTCATAGTTTTAGGTCGATCCCAAGTCGCTTGGCCTTCACATACAAAGTCTTACGCTCGATACCCAAACGCCGTGCAGCTAGGGAACGGTTGCCATCCGTCTCTTTCAAGACCTTCACAATCTGATCTCGCTCAGCATCTTTCAGACTGACAACAGGAACATCCGCTTGCTGCAAAAGATAGCCATTGTTTTGATGAGCCTGCCGCACCTCTTCCAAACCGATTTCGTCGGTGAGCGCTAGAATCACCAGTCGTTGGATAAAGTTTTCAAGTTCGCGTACGTTGCCTGGCCACGGAAGTTCCAGCAGTGCCTGCACCGCTGCAGGGGTAAAGTATGTGCTTCTTCCATTCCTTTCATTAGATCGCTGCAGAAACGACTGTGCTAACAGAGGTATATCGTCCCGACGTTCGGCCAAAGATGGCAATGGTATCGTCACAACCCCAAGGCGGTAATAGAGATCTTCTCGAAACTGACCAGCAGCTATAAGCGTACCTATCGGCTTGTTGGTCGCCGCTATAACCCTTGTGTCCACCTCAATCGTTTTGCTGGATCCTAGTCGACGTATTTCACCTTCTTGCAAGACCCGCAGTAGCTTCACCTGAAAGGCCAGACTGGTCTCAGTAATCTCATCTAAAAATATAGTCCCACCCTTGCTCGCTTCAAACAGCCCCGACGTCGCCGTATCTGCGCCAGTAAATGCACCACGTTCATGTCCGAACAGCTCGTTCTCCAGTATCTGCTCCGGTAGTGCTCCGCAATTGACCGCGATAAATGGTCCGCGCGAACGAAGACCATACGTATGGATTGCGCGTGCAACTAGCTCTTTACCCGAACCACTGGGACCGGTCACCAGAACGCTGGCATCTGTCGGAGCGACGCGAGCAATTAGCCGATACACGTCAAGCATAGGTTTGCTATTGCCAATGATTGCCGTTGGTATCCATGGAACACTCTCCGGACGTACATCCACCGATCGACGCTCAAATCGCTTAAATAAAGCCAGCAAGTCTTCTAGCCGAACCGGCTTACCCAAATACTCGTCCGCACCGTGTTGCAGTGCCCCAGTCACCGTCTCAATACTGGCATGTGCTGTCATCATCACGATCCCACACTCACTGAACCTTGCGCGTAAAAATCGCAGTACATCCAGCCCGCTGCTCTCCTTCAGATACAGATCAAGCAGCGCCAACTGGGGAGTGTACTCAGACAGCAGCGTCTCCGCCTCCGACAATGTATGCGCAACGCGGCAACTATGACCAGCAGCAGCGATGGCAGTCGCCAGAAATCGGCAAATCGAAGTGTCATCATCAATCACGATTACGTTCATGCTATTACCCAGATAATCATCCAAACTCGATCCTTGAACTTGTCGTTTATAGCTTCAAAAGGCATACTTGACTCCCACACTCACAAAACTTGTCTGGAAAGCTCCCGTCGACTGTGTCGAATGGTCAAATGTGTAGTTCGCGTGTAAGTCCCACTTGCCTAAATTGACAAAATTATCTGCTGTAACTTCATACACAAATCGAAAGGGAGAAGGCTTGATCGACTCCGCTCCTGAACTGAACTTGTACTCAGCATTAAAGTGATGAAAATGATGGAGTCTCACCGCAGCCGAAGCCATGTAACTCTGATAGTTACTTGGGCTAAAGTAGCCATGATTCAAAGTCTGGCTAAAGCCCAGATGCTCTACATCGACGCCAGTGCCAAGATCTACTCGTCTTGCACCAAACCAATGAAGAGCCTCAAACTGCTGTTCATGACGCAAGTTTGTATCGGCATAACGCAACTCCGATAGGCTTAGATGCATTCGGTCTTTCGGTTTACTCCAGTCCAGTCGCATCCGAATTCCCTGTGCAGTCAGATGAAACGTCTCAGCCTCTTGCGTTGGCAAAACAGGAGTCTTTAAATAAGTAGCGTTGAAACTCAGCGATCTGCCCTTATGAAGGTCGAGCCCACCACGAAATAACCCTCTCGAAGTTCCGTTATTAAACCTGACTCCACCACCCCCACCCGTCAAAGTAAGCCAGTGAGTCAGATGGTAATCAAGACGGGTAGTCCCCTGGAATGTTACGGCACTCACCGTTGCTCCGCCGAGACTTTCTGCGTTCTCGTCTACCGGCTCTAAAATTCCACCTTGCGAGGACAAATAACGGACACGTGTCGTCAAATGAACGAATAAACGCGGCGTAATCTCGATCGTAGAACGTGACAGGTTCTCAACAATATGATCACCTGCAGAATCCACTATGATGTATGTCCAGTCTTGTACTTGGCTCTGATATCGATGCTGCACTTCGCTCTCGTTGTTGTGTCCCTTTACTGGCTGGGTGGATAACTCATCCTGAAACTCCTGCAACTGTAAACTGTTCGGATGTGCCTTCAGGCCTGCTTTGAGGACAGCTACAGCGTTCGTCGTCTCCTCCATATCCATGAGGTTACGCACCAGTCCTACACTCGCACTCTCATCTTCAGGATCGGCCGCCAGTAGAACCTCGTAAAAACGATTAGACTCGGAGTATTTCGCATGGTAACCGTCAATACGAGCTAGTTCGAGCATTGCAACCCTATTGTTTCCATCACGTTCTAGAACGGCTCGAAACAGCTTCTCTGCCGAACGATCTCTCTTCCGAAACATATACGCCCTGCCAAGCAGAAGGCTCAGATCGCATTGCTCCGGATGTGCTGCAACGTACAGGCGCAACTCCTCTTCAACCGCTCGGTACGACTTTATCTGCAGAGCATGCTGTGCGCGTTCCTGCATCTCTACCGTCGCTTGATCTTCAGGCTTACGGCAAACACCTGCTTCGGCGTTAGCCTGAACTATCAGTAGCGCAGTGCACATTGCGATCAGTAGAATTTTGTCGATCATTACTTATCCGATTGAATCATAGCAATCAGATTGCCAAACTGTATCAAAGCACAACAAAACCTGAAGACCCTCAAACGAAAACACTTACGTATACTTGGCCGGCCTTCACACAGAATCACACCCTTGACACAGCACTGTTCCCAATCAACACAGTGTGTCCCTTTGACACACTACGTGTGTCCCTTTCTCATCGCATCAACACTTCACTCTCTCTAAACAATTGATTCTAGGCTTTTTACTTCATACTCCATTTGGTAGGACAGGTGCTATTCACCCGTGTAGTCACATTGACTGTGAGGAGATGGCAACTATGGAGAACACATCCTGCCGCCGCAATGCATGCGCTCTCGCCCAGGTAGCTGCCCTCTCGACATTGTTGGTTAGCCCCTTCGGCAGCACTGGCAGTCTTGCATCAACTACTCAACCCACTACCAATCGAACTTCTACAGATGCACCCCTCACTCCTCCGCAGAACATCGCCCCATATCTCTTGCACAACATCTCTGAATGGTCAGGACGGTTTAGCCCCAACTCCACAATTCGAGCTAGCATTACACCACTCGAAGCATCACGAACCTGGCTCAACCCATCAACGCCTAAAGCAAACGAACTCATGCGACGCAGAAGTAAGTCCCCTACAAAGGGCACTCACAGGTCCAAACGTCGTGATCGTGTCAACGACTCAAATAACGATGCAGAACCACGAATCCAGACACAATGAACACCACGATCAGCTTAATGCCCTCAAAGCTATCGACCACTACAACGTGTATTACCAGGAGCGCTCAATGATCGAAGCATGCACCACATCCGACCTGCAGAAATGGGTTAACAAAATCGAAGATCGAACTGCTGTAGTCGGAATCGTCGGCTTGGGCTATGTTGGTCTACCGCTCACCCTTATGTTTAGTGAGACTGGATTAGCCGTCCGCGGCTTTGATATCGACTCCGAGAAAGTTGCCTGTCTCAATCGCGGACAGAGCTACATACATCGTATTGAACCATCGCATATTCAAGCAGCACAGGCCTCCGGATTCCGTGCCACATCCGAATTCTCCCAAATCGCCGACGTGGATGTCGTCCTGATCTGCGTTCCAACTCCCCTACATCACGATCACACCCCAGACATGAGTTATGTCATCTCCACCATGGAGTCCATAGCGCCTTTCCTCCGTGACGGTCAAATGGTTATCCTCGAAAGCACCACCTACCCAGGTACCACAGAAGAGATCGTGGTGGAGACAATCAACCGTCATGGAGCACATCGTGGCGTGCGCGTCCTGCGATCAACAGACCATGGTGCGACCAACGGAATCCTTAATGGAGTCATGGTCGCCTTCTCACCAGAGCGCGAAGATCCAGGTAATATGGTTACTCCCAGAAAAGATATTCCCAAGATTATCGGTACAATTGACGACCGTGCACGTACTGCTGCCAGTGCGCTCTATGGCAGCATCTTTACGAGAACTGTCCCAGTCTCGTCCCCTGCAACCGCCGAGATGACTAAGCTACTCGAAAATATCTACCGCTCCGTCAATATCGCTCTCGTAAACGAGTTGAAACAGCTGTGTGAACCCATGGGTATTGATGTCTGGGAGGTGATCAATGCAGCAGCAACAAAACCCTTTGGATTCCAGGCATTCTACCCAGGACCTGGTGTTGGTGGACACTGTATTCCTGTCGACCCCTTTTACCTGACCTGGAAGGCAAAACAATTCGGGTTCACTACACGATTTATCGAACTCGCAGGCGAAGTCAATGAGTCAATGCCTGATTATGTCGTAGATACTACCCGTTTAGCACTTGTGCGCCATGGCAAAACCCTGCGGGGGGCATCCATCCTACTGCTGGGGCTAGCATACAAACGGGATGTTGACGATCTACGCGAATCGCCTTCATTGCGAATCATAGAGTTACTCAGCCTAGAAGGTGCGAAGGTGGAATACAACGATCCCTTCTTCCCTAGGGTCGGGCGTGGACGACACTACAATCTGGAGATGGAAAGCACACCCCTCCATAATCTGGAACGGTTTGACTGTGTCCTGATCGCCACCGACCACAGCTACTATGACATAAAACAGATCGTTCATGAATCCAGATTAGTAATCGATACTCGCAATGCAACCAGATCCATCATCTCAGACAAGATCTTACGTTGCTAGTCAAGCATTGCATTGCATATTAAGCTCGTATCATTTGACTTAATATATAACTAGTCTATTTTTATAGCTTGTTGATACACTTAATAATCTAAACAATGAGGTTATTTCTATGGGTCATGCACGTAGCCCTAATTCTCTAATTGAATATTTATCAACTGGCGTAGCAGCAGTAACTGTACTTCTACTGAGCGGCTGCACTGGTATCTCGGTAGCGACACCTGCCGCAATCGCGCAAGCCACCAACGGTAGCCTCAGTATTGTCGCCCAAAGCACACCGTCAACGTTAGCCACGGTGCAGTCACTCCGGCTCCAGATAACGAGTGCCGTTCTCAATCCAGGGAATGTACAACTGATGACGACTCCAGTAACGCTAGATTTAGCCAACATCACCACTGGATCCGCCTTCTTAGCAACAGCATCCGTGCCTGCTGGAACATATTCAAGCTTGGCTGTTTCATTCTCCACTCCATCTCTCTCAGTTAGCAATACTTCTGGTACTCCACTCGCCATTCCTGGAGGATCCTGCGCTGCGCAGAGCACGTGTACCTTTGTACCTGCTTTGACAACTGGTCAAGCAAATATAAGTACCGGTGTCCTACCTCTAACGGTTACATCTGGCAAAACAACCAGCTTCGCCCTCACCTTGGCTGTCGGTAAAATACTCCAGTCCGATGACAGCCTTGACTTTAGCAGCGGGGTCAACACAGGCCCCAATCAAGTTGGCACCTCAAGTACTAATCTTAATAACGGAAACACACCTCTGGACGCAGCAATAGGAGTAGTT
This sequence comes from Acidobacteriaceae bacterium, assembly GCA_027311125.1. Classification (GTDB taxonomy): domain Bacteria; phylum Acidobacteriota; class Terriglobia; order Terriglobales; family Acidobacteriaceae; genus Edaphobacter. The sequence continues at coordinate 4,622 of DAICZO010000307.1, read as the reverse complement.
CAATCAATAGCTAACGGACAGTTAGTCTTGTTGAATGAAACCAATGATGTGTTACCCGTTATAACAGTTGATTCAGGGACTGTATTCAACTACCCACTCACGATCTGTCCTGCCAATAACAACTCATGTATAGCTGCTGGAGAAATTATCGTTGCGAACCTTAGTCTAACTCCTGCTGGAGCCGTACATGCTGAAAGCATATCGTATGCTGATATGTCTAATACAAAACTGTTACAGGGAACAGTTAGCTCTATCTCCCAACCCACCAACAGCTTTCAGCTACTGGTTGATAAGTCTTTCGGCTTCACAAGTAGCCCATCGCCGGACGAGAGCACGGTAATAGTCACACTGCAGCCAGGATCCGTATTTGGAATCAACTCCACAGGGTATCCAGCAGTCAGCAGTGGAACCTCGTTTAGCAGTCTCAACGACATGGTCGTCGGCCAGACGGTACTCATCGATGTCGTTATGTCAAGTCAGTTACCAAACGTATCTTCATCTCAGGTCCTGCTCACAGACTATACAGCAAGCGGAACGATCTCAGCGCTAAGTAGCAACCAAACCTTCACTCTAACTAATTACGCTGCAGAGCAGGACAACTCATCTCCAATCACCTCCCTTACCACTATCCAGGCCGGCGCTGGTACTTTCTATCGCAACCTCACCCCAGCGAGTTTTCCTTCGCTCACCAATGGACAGAGCGTAAGCGTTACCGGTCCATTGTTCAATACGTCGCCCACGCCCACCCTTGCTAGTGATCAAATAAGTCTGCCCTCCAGCAGCGATCAATAGATGACGGCAAAATTGTTGCTCACAGTTGACCAACACGTAATAGTAAGAAAGGTAATTGTGTTCCATGCCGCGAGTAATTATCAATGCGGACGACTTTGGCATTACGGACGGTGTTACTTGTGGCATTGTTGACGCTATTCAACAGGGAGTAGTTACAAGTACCACAGCAATGGCATGCGTGCCGGGGGCTGCCGAACGACTGCGTTATTGGGCTCCTAAGATCCCTCGACGTATTGGCGCTCATCTCCAACTCACCACAGGACGTCCACTCTCTCATCCATCACTGATTCCCACTCTCTGCGGACCAGATGGAAACTTTCATCCATCAAAAAGTACTTTAGCTAACGCATCGATCCGAGAAATTCTTTACGAGTGGCAATTACAGTATCAATTCTTACTTGACTTGGGTATTCAACCAACCCATATCGACACCCATCATCATGTACACAAACTCCCAAACGTTTTCGAAGCATACTGTGAGATGGCAATGCGACGGGCAATACCGGCTCGTGCGGTTACACCTGCTATGCGTCTCTCATTGCGACAAGCGAGCATCTCGTGTCCAGATCACATGGTGCTTGATTTCTACGGTGATAATCTCAATGTCAACTCACTACTGGCCTTGGCCATAAATATGACTGCGCTCAAAAACGAAGTAGTTGAAATCATGTGTCACCCGGGGTACTCTTGCCATACTTTGCCCGCACTCTCCAAATACATTCACCAGCGCGATCAGGAAATGGCGGTCCTCTGTAGCCCGCAACTGAAAGAACGACTTTCCACATACGGCATAGCACTCTGCTCCTACGAAGCACTTAGCTATATGCCAGGCAGCACTGACATATCGACTAATTGCGGCTAGCGGAACATTGAATGCAGCGGCTCATGTAGTAGTTATCCACATTGCATGTCTCACTTCTCAGATTGTTTAGCAGGTATTGGGTGTATATTCATCGCCTGTACGATTGGTTTGCAGCCACGCAACGGATAATGCAGCACAGTCAATCCCCCTCCTTCCATTGCCAGACCATGACTCTGCCAGTGTTCAAGTCTCAATGTCGAAAACATCTCGGATTCCACTCGGCCGGCTGGCTGAACCCAGGCTATAGTGCGGATCTGGTCATCAGCACACTCCAGCACACCAGATATAATTTGTGCTGAGCCTTCGCCTTGAATGATATCAACACATGCTCCAGGCACTGGATAGTCCCAGGGTATGCTTGAAGTCCATCCCTCACCTGATAAAAGAATACGAACACCAGTCCGGCCCTCTTTCATCTTTGGGAGCGTCTCGCCAAGGTGTTGTGTTCGGTTTATGGTAAGTGCTCGTGCAGGCATAGTTCTATCTGCAATGAACTCCAGACAACTCACTCCACCGTTAGACTGTTGCACACGATGGACATGTTCTAGAGGCAGCTTCAGCGCAACCGCAAGCATCACACTGATTGCAGCTCCGTGACCAACAATCAGTACCGTCTTTCCGCGTCGGTGCAATAGTAGATCCTCCCAGAATGTGCATGCACGTTCTTTCATATCTCCGAGCGGCGAAAACTCTGAATTATTGCATTGAGCTGAACTCAATTGCGCTTGCAATGCTAACCGGTCTGGACTCTCTCGCCACGTCCGATACTCAGTAGGATATTTATCTTTTATCAACTGCATAGATAGCCCCTCCCACCCCGGGAGATGTACTTCACGCAGTCTAGCGTCATAAATAACTGGCGGCGCTATTCTATCTGAACCATAGGTTGAAAGTATCCCTTCTACAGTCTGTCGGGCACGCCGCAACGGACTGCATACAATTAGGTCATAGTGACTCTTATTCAGGTGGTTCCCACACGCAACCGCAGTCTTCCAACCTCTAGTCGTAAGCTGTGGTTCATCCAGACTTCCCTGGAACCTCTTATCAGCGTTGAAGTCGCTTTGACCATGTCGTACGAGTGTTACACGTGTTACTTTTCCATCGTGGACCGTCATCACCCTAAGCCTCAACTAGTTCTGCAGATGGAGATGCATTCGTAACACGAGCTGCTGCGCGATATACCTGTGCATATCGTCTGTCTAGTTGCATTAGTTGAGTGTGACTCCCCTGCTCTATAATCACACCGTTCTCTAGATATAAAATACGATCGCATTCGCTAGCAGCCTGTAAATCATGAGTGACCAACAACGCTGTACGTCCTTGGCTTGCATTGCGAAGTGCATGCGATACTTCGCGCTCATTTACTTGATCGAGTCCGGTTGTTGGCTCATCACAGATAAGGATCGGAGCACCGCGAACTACTGCCCTAGCAATGGCAACCCGTTGCTTCTGGCCACCAGACAGTCCCGCCCCACGTTCTCCTGCCATTGTGTTGTAACCTTGTGGTAGTCGAGTGATAAAGTCATGCGCGTTAGCGACCTTAGCTGATTCTATGATCTGCTCATCACTGGCGTTCCTTGCACCATTGGCAATATTTTCTTTCAGACTCGCATCAAACAGGAGGCTTTCTTGCATCACGACACCCAGTTGTGTTCGCAAGCTCTGCACTTTATATTCTCGTAGGTCGCGGCCATCAATGAGAATGCAACCGTCAGTTGGATCATATAAACGCAATAAAAGACTTACGATTGTGGACTTACCACTGCCTGATGGCCCTGCTAGTGCAAGACGCTCTCCAGCAGAGACCTCAAAACTCACGCCGCGAAGCACAAGATGCTCGGGATCATAGCCGAAAGAAACGTTGTCAAATTTTACCGTTCCTACAAATACAGGCGCCTCGACAGCATCGTCACGATCACGGATGTCCGGCACCGTCTCCAATAATTCAATGATTCGCTCACCCGAAGCCAATGCCTTCGCGATCTGTCCGAGATATTTGGCAAGCTGACGCATCGGACGAAACGCCGTCCTGAGATAACTCATAAATACAACTAAGTCTCCTGGCGTAAGCTTGCCAGACAGGACCATCTTCGCCCCTAAGTACAGAATAATTGCTGTAGTGCAGGCAACAAGTAGCTCAACAAGTCGTTCTAACCCTGCAGTCAACTTCTGCGTTTCATCGATCTCTGTCTGATTTTTTAGTGTCTCACCAGTAAAGAATGTAGAGAACTTCTCTTGTAGCGAGAGCGCCTGTACAACTCTCATGGATGAGATGGTCTCTGCAGTCGTGGCAGCCATAGCACCTTCTCGTTTACGCTGGCTTCCCGAGGCAGTATGGATGCGAGTAGCTAATCTACCCGAGGAGAATAAGAACAAAGGAATCGCCATCACTGCGATCGTTCCAAGACGCCAGTTAACCCAGAACATCACCCCCAGCATTGACAGCAGACTAGCACAATTGGTCACCAGAGGCAGCGCGGCCGATACGATCACCTCCCGCAGACGATCCACATCGGACGTAACACGTGCCATCAAATCGCCTGTTCGATTTCTTGCATGGAACGACAAAGATAGATTCGCAACATGGGTGAAGAGTCGCGAACGTATCCTGGACATAATTCGTGATACCGCTCGTGTCATTAATATAGTTGTGTAGTAATCACTCACTGCTGCCAGACCGGCTAAGAGCACCATCGCACTTGCAAGGCCGATCAAGAGTGTGGTCGTATGGAACAATAACAACCATGCTGGAGGTACACTTGAGTGCTTATATCCTGTAGAGAGAAAAAGTAGGTTAAAAATGTACTTCAAAGGCCATGGACCAAGTGTTGTGAGCACAACGGTCATAACCACACCTAACGTAGATAGGGGAATCAACTTCTTTTCTCTTGTAATCTCAGGCCAGAAGAAGCGTCCCAGTCGCAACCCCTCGGGCAGTATCTTCCGAAGTGGTACTTGACGTCTAATC
>DAICZO010000305.1 GCA_027311125.1 Acidobacteriaceae bacterium | reverse complement strand
GCGGCTTCCCGCTCGTCCACACCGCAACAATCCGGGCTCCACGCACCCGCTCGTTCACCCCATTCGCAATCGTCTCCACCTCCGGCAGCACAGGCAACGATCGCACCTCCGCGCCGAGCCCGGTCCCGAGCCTCCTGTGCCTGCACCTTCCGCACCTGCATCCACACCAGCGCCACGCCAAACCCCACCAGCACCAGCTTCCACCACGCAAACTGGTCCACCGTCCACAACACCGCAAAGCCCAGCCCCACCACCCGCACCACCAGCAGGGTCACATAAAACGCCATTAGACTCGGAGGTTTAATCGGTCCTTCCCCATTCCCGCGCAGGCCTCAACTCGGCCGTCACCAGTCCGCAGTATAGAATGAGACATGGACGTGGAAACCTCCCCATGTACCTACCCTCCGGAGCCAACTCTCTCGTGACTCAGCGCAAATCAGCGGTAATCCTCGGTGCCCAGTGGGGCGATGAAGGCAAAGGCAAGATCGTCGACGTCCTCTCCGAAAAGTTCAACGTCGTCGCCCGGTACGCTGGCGGCCACAACGCCGGGCACACCGTCATCATCTCCGGTAAAAAATTCGTCCTCCAGCTCATCCCCTGCGGCGTCCTCCGCCCGGAGTGCAAAGGCATCATCGGCAACGGCGTCGTCCTCGATCCCATGGCCTTCCTCAACGAGGTCAAAAAACTCAAGGACGCCGGTCTCCCCATCGACGGACAGCTCTTCGTCTCCAACCGCGCCCAGGTCATCCTGCCCTACCACCGCATGATTGAGCTCGCCGCCGAGAACGCTCCCGGCCGCACCAAGATCGGAACCACCAGCCGCGGCATCGGCCCCGCCTACGAAGACAAGATGCACCGCTCCGGTCTCCGCGTCGTCGATCTCCTCAACTCCGCGCTCCTCCGCACCCACATCGAGAACGCCTGCCACGAGAAGAACGCCATCGCCCACGCCCTCTTCGGCACCGAGCCCCTCGACCCCAAGCAGATGTACGAGGACTACGCCCGCGCCGCCGAGCAGATCGCGCCCTTCGTCGCCGACACCGCCGTCATGCTCAACGAGGCCTTCAAGAACGGGGACAAGGTCATGTTCGAAGGCGCCCAGGGTGCTCTCCTCGATATCGATCACGGCACCTATCCCTTTGTCACCAGCTCCTCGGCCACCGCTGGCGGAGCCGTCACCGGCACCGGCGTCGGACCCACCAGCATCGGGACCGTCATCGGCGTCACCAAGGCCTACGTCACCCGCGTCGGCGAAGGTCCCTTCCCCACCGAGATCAACGACTCCTCCGCCGACCTCCTCCGCGCCCGCGGTCAGGAGTATGGTGCCGTCACCGGACGTCCCCGTCGCTGCGGCTGGCTCGACCTGCCCCTCCTCCGCTACTCCAACATGATCAACGGTACCGAATGGCTCGTCGTCACCAAGATGGACGTCATGGACGAGAGCGCTGAGATCCCTGTCTGCACCGGCTACAAGGTCAACGGCAAGCTCACCGACACCATCCCCGCAGATATGCCCGGCTTCCACGCCATTCAGCCCGTCTACACCACCCTCAAGGGCTGGCACTGCTCCACCGAAGGCATCACCGAGTTCGACAAACTACCGCAGCTTGCCCAGGACTATCTCAACTTCCTCGAGAAGGAATCTGGAGCCAGGATCGGCATGGTCTCAACCGGCCCCGACCGCAACCAGACCATGACCCTGCCCGCCTTCGCCGAAGCTCTCCAGGCATAACCCGCAAAGAATAGGTCACACCATGCTCAGCTTTACCGTTCGCCTCCGCTTCGATCAAAACGACCACGAAAAAGTGGTCGAAATCCTGCGTCAGCTCACCACCGCCTCCCGCCAGGAGCCCGGCTGCATCAGCTACATCCCCCACTTCGTCGAAGGTGACAACGCCACCGTCCTCATCTACGAGCAGTACGCCGACGAGGCAGCCCTCGATCATCACCGCAACACGCCCCACTTCGCCCAGTTCGCCATCGGCGGCCTCTATCAGCTCATGAAGGATCGCCAAGTGGAAAACCTCACCGCCGTCTGCTAACCGCACCTCCGCACCGGCTTCGGAAATAGCCCTGCTGCCGCTGGAACTTCCAGCTGCAGTCTGTGCGTTCAGCCCACGAATACGCCGCAGAAGCCCTCAGCTTCAGCCCCGTCTCGCCACTCCCCTAGCCACCCGCGACCGCCTGACAGCCTCCGTCAGCAACGCCTGCCTACGGCTTTGGTGTTACTTCGTATCCATTTACCGATTGTTGCTTTGACTCCACCCCATCCCGCGGACTACCATCCGGCTACGTCCATGCGGAGCCGCTCAACTCCATCCCGTGCATCACAGCTTCATCTCCTCACGGTGCTCCTCTGCGGATGCCTGCTCTCCCTGCCCGCCCTCGCCATGGGCAATCCCGCCGGAAAAAAGCACGACTACAAGCGTCAGATCGAACAACTCGAAGACCAGTGGCGCGTCGCTCAGCTTACCAACGACACCTCCGTCATGGATCGGCTCCTCTCCGACGACTACATCGGCACTCCATGACCGGCCAGGTCCTCACCAAGGCTCAGCAATTGGATCGCGTCCGCACCCACTCCATCATGTTGTCAAAAATGGATCTCAGCGACCGCAAGGTCAAGCTCATCGGCTCCATCGCCATCGTCACCTCACGGGCCGACGTCGAGGGCTCCAACGAGAACCAGCCGGTCGCCGGCATGTTCCGCTATACCCGTGTCTACCAGCGGCTTCCCAATGGCGTCTGGAAGATCACCAGCTTCGAGGCCACCCGCGCCCGCGACTTCAGCCCCCCCCACCACGGCCAGAACCACCTGCTCCAGCTAGGTCCGGAGAGCGCGCAGGCGTCCCACCCCCTCACCGCACCCT
>DAICZO010000301.1 GCA_027311125.1 Acidobacteriaceae bacterium | reverse complement strand
CGTGCCTTCGATGTCGCACGCTACCTGTTGCCGTTGGCGACGAATACTTCGTTGGGGCAGATTGTGAATGCGCGGACTTTGGAGACGCAGGTGTCGCGGCTGCTGACCAGTGAGTTTGCCGAGGTTCGGCAGATCGGCGAGAAGCTGCGGATTGCGGCTGCGGAACCGGCCTGGAATGTGCAGCATGACGAGGCGCGGGTGGTGTGTCAGGAGATTGCGTCGGTGGACGCCGAGTGCGGCGAGCGTGTTGCCAACCTGCTGCTGCGACCGGTCAAGACGGCTCCTACGCTGGTGAAATACGCGACACAAAGTGGATATTTGTCTGGTAGTCGTGGTGAGTTGACTGCTGTAGTTGGAGAGTTGATGGCAGGTCAGGCGATCGACCCTTCTCCGGTGGTGGATCTGCTGGACGATGACGAGCCGCTCGAGGTGGAACTGGCGACCTCTCTGCTGTATCCCCACTGTCACTACTCCTACCGCCAACTGCGGAGCCATGTGGCTGCACTGAGCGCGGCTCGGGTGGCTGAGGTGATCGAGCTTGGTACGAAGCACCGTGGCCGGCATGATGAGCTGCTGCGAGCGTTCAGTGCGGGGCATGTCTTCCGGTTCGACATCCTGATGGATATCGGTGGCTTCCGGGACATGCACCGTCATCGGCGTTGTGTGCAGTTGCTGCAGGGCTTCACCGACGTCCACGGCTATGAAGAGCCAGTATGCCCGGGGCAGCCCAGCCTGGCAGAGGCGGGGTTGGAGGCGCAGTATGTGGCCGCAATGGATGCCGCCCACCTGGCGTACCGCTGCCTGCGCGACTCCGGGGTGCCGGAGGCGGCTGAGTCCGCGCAGTACTGCCTGCCGCTGGGGACACGCTGCCGGTCGATGTTCAAGATGGACTTTGCGGAGGCTTTGTATATTTCCGAGCTGCGTTCGGGGGTGGCGGGCCACTTCAGCTATCGTCGGGTGGCGTGGGAGATGTACCGTGCGGTGGAGAAGCGGCATCCTGCGTTAGCGAAGCTGTTTCGGATTGAGGATGTGAATGAGCCGGTAGATTTATTGAAACGGTAGCTTCTTCGCTTTTTCTTTGCTTTAAGTTTTTTTGATGCTAGAATCCGCATTGACTTACACACCGAGGAGAACTTCAAGTGGCAGATGACCGCAGCAAGGCAATTGAGCTGGCCCTTTCCGGGTTGGAGAAGCAGTTTGGCAAGGGTTCGATCATGCGTCTGGGGTCGAAGGATGTAGTGCCGATTTCGGTAATTTCGACGGGTTCAATTTCGTTTGATGCTGCGCTGGGTGTGGGTGGGGTTCCGCGTGGGCGGGTGATTGAGATCTTTGGGCCGGAGTCTTCGGGTAAGACGACGATTACGCTGCAGATTATTGCTGAAGCGCAGAAGGCGGGCGGGTTGGCGGCGTTTGTGGATGCCGAGCACGCGCTGGACCCTGCGTACGCTGGGAAGCTGGGCGTGGATATCGACAAGCTGCTGGTAAGCCAGCCGGACTATGGCGAGCAGGCGCTGGAGATTGTGGAGGCGCTGGTGCGCTCCAACGCGATTGATGTGTTGGTGGTGGACTCGGTGGCGGCGTTGGTGCCGAAGGCTGAACTGGATGGCGAGATGGGTGACTCTCACATGGGGTTGCAGGCCCGGTTGATGAGCCAGGCTCTGCGTAAGTTGACCGGAACTGTCTCGAAGTCGCGGACGTGCCTGATCTTCATCAACCAGATTCGCGACAAGATTGGTGTGATGTTCGGCAATCCGGAGACGACCACGGGCGGTAAGGCACTCAAGTTTTACTCTTCGGTTCGCATCGATATCCGGCGGATTGGAGCGGTGAAGGATGGGGATACCGTGGTGGGTTCGCGCACCAAGGTAAAGATCGTGAAGAACAAGGTGGCGGCGCCTTTCCGGGATGCGGAGTTCGACATTCTGTATGGCGAAGGCATCTCGCGTGAGGGCGACGTGCTGGATCTGGCGGTGCTGCATAACATCGTGGACAAGAGCGGCGCCTGGTATAGCTTCCAGGGTGAGCGGATTGGGCAGGGCCGCGAGAATGTGCGGAACTTCCTGAAGGAGAACAAGGACACGTTTGCCCGGATTGACATGGATCTGCGTAAGAAGCTGGGTATTGCCGGGGCAAGCTCGGCGGTTGCCGATCTGCCAGCAGTCTCGGCGGATGGTGAGGCGCAGGCCAAGGAAGTGGTCAAGGGCAAGAAATAGACAGGGCAGGGTCCATGCATACGGTCAAGGCTATCTATCCGGGGACGTTCGATCCGCTGACTAACGGTCATCTCGATCTGATTGCCCGTGGGGCGAAGATTGTGGATGAGTTGGTGGTGGCGATTCTTCGCAACAGCGAGAAGGGCACACCACTTTTTACCGTTCCTGAGCGGGAAGAGATGATTACGGAGGCGGTGGCGGGGTTTGCGAACGTTACGGTGATGACGTTTGACGGACTGTTGGTGGACTTTGCGCGGCGGCAGGGCGCGAAGGCGGTGCTGCGGGGGATTCGGGCGATCTCGGACTATGAGTATGAGTTCCAGATGGCGATGATGAACCGGAAGCTGGACCCGGAGTTGGAGACATTGTTCATGATGCCCGCGGAGAAGTACACCTATGTGAGTTCGCGATTGATCAAGGGTGTTTTTCAGTTGGGTGGTGATGTGACGGCTCTGGTTCCTTCGCTGGTGGTGGAGCGGTTGAAGGCCAAGGTTCCGGCGCGGGTTGGCGGCTGAGCGATTGCACGCCTGTCTCGTCGTGTTTTGCGCGAAGTCACAAAAGCGAACCGGTTGAGTCGGGACTTCTGTATGTGGCTAGGGTTGGCTCTCGAGGCGAAGCTAGCGAGATACATGTAGTAGGTATTGCTGCAAACTCAAGAGCTAGAAGCTATACCGCTAGCTTATTGCGCTTCACGAATCCTAGTAAACCAACAATTCCAATCCCAAGCAGACTGAATGTTGATGGTTCAGGCGTTAGGACAACATTCATTGTGTAGATTCCATCGCTGTGAAACCCCAACGTAAAAAAGCTCTGTGGCACTACATAGTCAGCGAAAGTGGTACCCTTTGTTTCAAAAACGGAGCCAAGTTGAATTTGGTCCTCCGAAGGAAAGTAGTTTATGTAGGTGCCTATAGGGCAACCACTCAAACAGTGAACGGAAACATCGGATGTCAAACCATAGGTTTGAAAGCTGTAAGAAGCGGTTTCTACGCCAAAATTGAAATCAAATGGAAATGGACTGGCGTGAGCAACGCTAGTTACGCCACCGATGGTAGCAAACAAACTGATAACGAAGCGCAAAGTAAAAAATCTGAACATAAACAAACCTCAGTAGACCTTTGCAGAGAGCCTATAGGCTCATCCATAGATGTCAAGATCAAAGAATTTTCCGAAACACTGCATTTGGTTGCGGATGCATTGCGGTCATGTACTGTTCTCGATGGGCTTAGTCTGAGCTGATATCGGCTCTACTTTCTTGAGCTCAAGGCAAAGTACTTAATCACAAAGTTTTGGATCTCAACGCTTCCGGTGTTCTCCAAGGCTGTACATGGCCTGTCTAGCTCGCCGCTGCCAAACTAAATCAAAGTAGAGACGCGAGCAAGTGTGCAAAATCGGCTTCATATGGAATTGATTGGTTTCTTAGTGTGTCAAATGGGTACAACGTTAATGGTTTGGAAGCTAGGCCGGGGCAGGTGGTGGACCTTGGTGCGATGACAGCTTCGGATTGGGTCGTCTGTTATTGGGTGGTTGGTTGAGATGTCCGGGCGATTGCCTGAGGTACTGGGTTGATGGCGACCATAGTTGACGAGTTTGGAAATATTGATATTTATCTTTTT
>DAICZO010000294.1 GCA_027311125.1 Acidobacteriaceae bacterium | reverse complement strand
GTGCGCCACCGATGAAGGGGACGCGACTGGCGATGGATGCGCCGATGCCGAGGCCCCAGTAGGAGTCCTGATCGAAGCGCAGGACCTGTCCGGTGAAGGCCATGCCGAGGGTGAGCAGGAGCAGCAGGACACCGACGATCCAGGTGAGTTCGCGGGGGAACTTGTAGGCACCGAAGAGGAAGACCTGGGCCATGTGGATGAGGACGACGGCGATCATGAAGTCGGAACCCCAGCCGTGGAGAGCGCGGAGGAACCAGCCAAGCTTGACGCTGTGATCGAGGAACTCCAGGCTGGCCCAGGCGTGGCCGGCAGAGGGTGAGTAGACCAGGCCGAGGAGGATGCCGGTCATGACCTGCAGGATGAGCAGAACGGTGGCCGCACTGCCGAAGACATACCACCAACTGGCGGTGCTCTCGGGGACTTCGTGGACGGCGGCATCGATGGCTGGCTTGCCGAGGCCGAGACGGTCTTCGAACCAGTTGTAGAGGGTGATGCTGGTCTGTTTTAGCCCTGGCATGATCCACTCCTCGGAGTTGATTTTTCGATGCTGGCGAGATGGTCCGCGGGGGTGGCTCCGTCGATCTGGGTGAGGGGTGCGGGCGCGTGGGATTTCGCAGCGAGGGTGGGCATCTTACCGGCGCTGATGAGCAGGTGGTTATCGGCGATCTTGTGGTCGTACTCGAAGAGGCCACGCTCCGGTGGGCCGGAGGCGCGTGAGCCATCCTCGTAGTAGGCGCCGCCGTGGCAGGGGCAGAGGAAGAGCTTCGACTCTGCAAACCAGCGGACGGGACAGCCGAGGTGGGCGCAGTTGATGGCGAAGACCTGAACCTTGTTGCCGGAGATGCGGCGAACCCAGCAGGGGATGTCGCCGGTCTGTCCGTCCCACTCGGTGGTGACGGGGTTACGGAAGGTGGCGAGGCGGGTTTCGCCCTCGGGAAAGTCGCTGAGGGGGCCGAGGTGAATCCAGGACTCGTCCTCGCTTTTTTTGCGGGATGCGGGGCCGAGCAGATAGCCGACGATAGGGATGGCCATGACCGCTGCGACGACACCGTTGAGGCCGAGCGAAAGCTTGAAGAGAAAGGCACGGCGCGAGTGTCCGGCACGGCGGATGCGTGCGGCCTCGTCGACGACGGCTTGTTCTTCTGGCGAGATGGGTTCGTTGAGATTCATTGTGGTCTTACTCCTGCGGGCTGCGTGGTGACTGGTGACTGGTGGCGGTGTCCGGTTACGGAAGACTGGCGTGGGGCTGGCTGGGATAGGGCTGGCCGGGGTTCTGGGTCCGTTTGGTGGCGATCCAGGCGACGATGTCGGTGACCTGCTGATCGGTCATGGGGACGGTGCTGTCGGAGCGCCAGTCGGGCATGCCCTGGTTGGGGCGTCCGGCGACGATGAAGCTGCGCAGGGCCTGATCGCTGATGAGATCGAGGTAAGCGGGATCGACGATAGAGCCGAGGCTGTTACCGGCAGAGTTGGCGGGCTTTCCTTCTCCGCTGGTGCCGTGGCAGGAGGCGCAGAAGGTGACGAAGGCCTGCTGGCCACGTTGTGGATCTCCCGGCTGAGTAGGCTGGTAGCTGGGGATGGCCTGACCGGAGAAGTCGGCGTGCTTGCCCCACTGCTGCAACATGCCGTTGACCAGCACGTTGACCTGCTGGGCGGTGAGTGTGCCACCGCTGCTGTTGGCGAAGGCCGGCATCAGTTTGTGAGGGACACCTTTGGTGGTGACATCGCGTAGCGTGGCCTCGCCCGCGAAGGCAAGATAGACGGGGTTGGCCAGTGCGATGGCCGGACCGCCGGTTCCGTTGACTCCGTGGCAGGCGGCGCAGTTGGTTTTATACAGCGTCTGGAAGTCGAGGACCTGTTCCGGGCGGACGACCTCTGGGCCGGGGCCGGGCCGTCCGGGTGCGTGGGTACAGCCGATGGGAGCCAGCAGCAGGACAGTCACCATGGCGATCCGTGCAGTAGAGCAGTACGAGCTTAGCTTCATGAAATATGGTCCTCTTCGTCATCCTCGGCACTGGTGTGCAGACCAGCGCGCACGGCGAATGGCAGTGCCTGAAACTGGGGTGTGCGGACCCGGACCTGCAGGTTGACCACAAATCCTGCGACCAGACCGAAGGCGATCTGGGATACGGCGAACCAGCGCCAGTCGATGCGTTGGTCGAGGATGGGGCTGATGATGCCGAGAGCGGAGTAGAGCAGGCCGGTCCAGAGGAAAGGCGCGACAAAGCCAGCCGTGAGGATGGGTTTGCGCGGGTACATGGGCAGCATCGCTCCGTACAGCAGGCCGATGAGGATGGAAGCGAGACCGTGGATGCCGGTGGCGGCGAGCAGTCCCATGAGGTGAAACTGCGCGAGGAAGGCGTCGCTCTTGCCGGCCCAACTGACGAAGCCACCGGCGGCGAGCAGATTAACCGGATACCAGACGCTGTGGAAGCGGAGCAGGCCGAAGATTGCCGCAGGCACGATCATGGCGATGCCACCTGCGATGCCGCCTTTGACTCCGGCCCAGATGCTGAAGGTCTCCATGGGCAACAGTTTGCGTTGGTGGGTGTCGGCGGTTGCGTGGCTGCGCGTGGTGCGGTGGGTAAAGACGGGGACAGCCTCGCCGACTATGGGTACGTCGACGTGGTTCTCGTGCGGGAGGACTTCGCGGAACCAGCCGACGATGGCCGGCAGGACGCAGAAGAGGCCAAGCAGCGCGATGACCCCGTGGGTGACCATGCCGGTGAAGATGAGTGCGATGCCGAGAGCGAGCACCAGCGGCCATGGAGTGGGTGCAGGCAACCGCACGACATCCGCAGACAGAGGATGCTGATCGAGATGCGATTCGTTGTTGTGGGCTTCCGCCATCAGATTCCCTTTCGTCCCGTTTGGTGCGGTAAATTACGATTGGTCGCAGGACAACGACTAACGTCCCAGGACATACACGACCAGAAAGACTACGACCCAGACTGCGTCGACAAAGTGCCAGTAGAGCGAGAGGACCTCGATACGTTCGGAGTGCTCTTCCCTGACCTTTCCGCGGAGGCTGAAGATGAGTGTGGTGAAGAGCAGGAGCAGACCGACGATGACGTGGGTGGCATGGAGACCGACCAGCGAGTAGTAGGTGGTGCCGAAGAGGTTGGTCTTGATGGTAAGACCTTCGTCGTAGATGAGGTGGTGCCACTCCATGGCCGTGGTGGCGAGAAAGATGCTGCCCAACAAGACCGTGGCGGCCAGTGCGAGGCTGCAGGCACGGGTGTTGCCCTTGCGAATAGCGCTGACTGCAGCGTGCACGGTGATGCTGCTGGAGAGCAGGCAGATGGTGCCGAAGATCGGCAGTTCCAGCACCTGCGAGGGGAATGGCCCGCTGAGGCTTTTGCCGATGTAGTAGAGATAGGCCACCACGAAGATGATGAAGATGGCGGCTTCGGCAGCGATGAGGCACCACATGGCGACGATGCCGCGATTGGGCATGACCCAGGGTGTCTCGGCGGTGGCGTTGTACGGAATGGCTGCGGTCTGGGTCATTCGTAGCTCGAATCTGTGTCGTGTGGATGTTTGAGGTCCCACAAGGGGCGGCGGCTGGTGACGGTGGGCTCGACGGCGAAGTTATAGGACGGCGGTGGTGAGGTGGTGGCCCATTCGAGGGTCCAGGCATCCCATGGGTCAGGCCCTGCCTCTTTGCCGCGGAAGTAGGAGTGGACGAGGTTGTAGACGAAGATGAGGGTGGCGATGGTTTGGATGATGGCACCAATGCCGATCCACATGTTCCAGATCTCCCATCCGCGGCCAGCCTCGTAGGTGTAGATGCGGCGTGGCATACCGAGCAGCCCCGGGATGTGCATGAGGTCAAAGGTGATGTGGAAGCCGATGACGAAGAGCCAGAAGTGCCACTTCGCCAGGGTCTCGTTCATCATGCGGCCGGTGACCTTGGGGTACCAGTAGTAGAAGGCGGCGAAGAGCGAGAACAGGATGCCGCCAACCAGGACGTAATGGAAGTGGGCGACGACGAAGTAGGACGCGCTGAGCTGCCAGTCAAAGGGAGCCACCGAGAGCATGATGCCGGTGAGACCAGCGAGCAAGAACTGGAAGAGGAAGCCAGCGGCAAACATCATGGGTGGTCGATATTGGACCTTGCCGCCCCAGATGGTGGCGAGCCAGTTAAACATCTTGATGCCGGTGGGCACGGAGACGACCATGGTGGCGAAGACGAAAAAGGTGTTGCCCGCCGGCCCCATGCCCGCGGTGAACATGTGGTGCGCCCAGACGCCGAGGCTGACGAAGCCGATGCCGACGGAGGCGGCGACCATGGCCGGGTAACCGAAGATGGCCTTGCGCGAGAAGACCGGGATGATCTCGTTCATGAAGGCGAAGGTGGGCAGGATGAGGATGTAGACCTCGGGGTGTCCGAAGATCCAGAAGAAGTGCATCCAGAGGATGGCGGAACCGCCAGCCTGGGTGTCGAAGAAGTGTCCACCGAGGTAGCGATCGATGCAGAGCATGAACTGTGCGGCGGTGAGTGGGCTGACGACGACGAAGACCATGCAACTGGTGACCAGGAAGAGCCAGACCAGCAGTGGCATACGCGTGAGGATCATGCCTTTGCAGCGCATACAGAAGGCGGTGGCGACGATGTTGACGGCAGTGGCGGTGGTTCCGATGCCGCTGAGCAGAACCGATAGGGTCCAGTAATCGGTGCTGTGGCCGGGCGAGAAGACGCGGGCCGTGAGGGGAGCGTAGGCAAACCAGCCGACGTCGGGGGCCGAGCCTGCGCCGTAGAGTCCGCTGGCGGCAAAGTAGCTGAGGTAGAGCAGGATGCCACCGAATGCGGAGAGCCAGAAGCTGAAGGCATTGAGGCGGGGGAAGGCCATGTCGCGAGCACCGATCATCAGCGGGATGAGATAGTTTCCGAAGCCGAACAGGACCGGGATGCCGACGAAAAAGACCATGGTGGTGCCGTGCATGGTGAAGAGCTGATTGAAGACCTGCGGACTGAGGAAGTGATTGTTGGGGACGGCCAACTGAATCCGCATGAGCAACGCCTCTGCCCCGGCGATGACGAGGAACAGGAGGGCATAGACGATGTACATGATGCCGATCTTTTTATGATCGACGGTGGTCAGCCACTCGTAGATGACGCTGGGCCTGGGCGGCTGGGCCGAGCGGGTCTGATCGATTGCTTCCAAGCCCGAGGTTGCGGTTGCCATAGATCTCTGCTTTCCGGTGCGTGCTAGTGAAGTGTGGTGAGGTATGCGGTGATGGCGTCCAGATCGTGATCGTTGAGGTGCATGGATGGCATCAGGGAGCCGGGCTTCATGACGCTGGGGTCTGCGATCCATTGACGCAGGTTTTGCGGGTTGTTGACGATGGGCCCGGAGGCGATGGTGTCACGGCTGGCAAGGTGGGTGAGGTCCGGCCCGAAGCGTCCGTTGGCAACGGTGCCAGACACGGTGTGGCAGTTGATGCAGGCGTTGTGCAGAAAGACAGTCTCCCCTTCCCTGGCGAGGGGATTGGCGGAGAGATCGGGGTTGGCGAGTTGCTGCTGCTGCTTGATCCACAGGGCAAAGTCCGCGGGCGACTGGGCGTAGACACGCAGCAACATCTTGGCGTGCTGGGCTCCGCAGTATTGCGCACATTGGCCGAGATAGAGACCGGGGACGGCAGGGTCGATCCACATGGTGTTGATGCGGTTGGGAATGAGATCGGTTTTTCCGGCGAGACGGGGAATCCAGAAGCTGTGGGATACGTCGGCGGAGGTCATCTCCAGATAGGTGGGCGTGGGTGATTTGGGATCGCTGACGGGGATGTGCAACTCATTCGCAGTGACGACACCCCACTTGGGATAGCGATACTCCCACCAGTATTGATGGCCGATGACGGTGATGTCGACGGCGTTTGCGGGCTTGGGTGCG
>DAICZO010000251.1 GCA_027311125.1 Acidobacteriaceae bacterium | reverse complement strand
GGCTGGTGCAGGCGGGGCGGGTGGTAGAAGGAGGCTTTCGACCCGGTGGAGTGCATCGGGAGTGGTGCGATGCCGAGGTGCTGCGGGCGATCCGGCGGAAGTCGTTGGCGAGGCTGCGCAAGGAAGTGGAGCCAGTGGAGCAGCGGGTGCTGGCTCGGCTACTGACGCGGTGGCAGGGAGTGGTGCAGCCACGGCGAGGACTGGATGCGCTGCTGGACGTGATCGAGAATCTGCAGGGGGCTCCGCTGCCAGCGTCGATGCTGGAGACGGAGATATTGCCTGCGCGGCTGGTTGGGTACAAGGCCACGGATCTGGATATGTTGATTGCCGCAGGTGAGGTGGTGTGGGTCGGTCTGGAGCCGATTGGGGAGCGGGATGGTCGGGTGGCGTTGTACCTGGCGGAGAAGCTGGGCGTATTGTTTGCTGCGGCAGGCAAGGAGAAGGGAAGCCGAGGTCGCGAGCAGACCAGCGCGCCGACGAAGGAAGATGACGTTGTGGTGTATCTGCGGCGGCATGGCGCCTCTTTCTTTCAGGAGTTGCATGATGGTCTGGGCGGCGGGTATCCGGGCGAGACGCTGGATGCGTTGTGGGGACTGGTATGGAACGGCATGGTGACCAATGATGGAATGGCTGCGCTGCGAGCCTATTGTGAGCGATCGACGGCGAACGGGCGGGGTGGGAAGTCAGGTCGGCGGGTGCATCCGCAGGCGGGATTTCGGTCGCGCAGGACGACTCCGCCGACGGCGCAGTGGCGTTGGAGTTTGAATCGAGCAGCGTTTGCCGGGGACGGTGCTGGCGCGGTTGCGACGGGAACTGCGTGGAGCCATGCGGTGGCGACGCAGTTGTTGAACCGGTACGGCGTGGTGTTTCGCGAGACGGCGCATGCGGAGGGTTTGCCCGGAGGATTTTCCGCGGTGTACGACGTGCTGAAGACGATGGAGGAGAGTGGTAAGGTTCGGCGGGGGTACTTTGCTGCGGATCTAGGGGCGACGCAGTTTGCGATGCCGGCGGCGGTGGATCTGCTGCGGAGTTTGCGGATGGAACGCGAGGGGGAGCAGGCTGAGATGGTGATGCTGGCGGCGAGTGATCCGGCGAATCCGTATGGGTCGTTGCTGCGCTGGCCTGCGGGTGGGGACGCGGGAAGCTCGTTGACGCGGAGTGTGGGGGCGCGGGTGGTGTTGTGTGATGGGGCGTTAGTGGCGTATCTGCGCCGAGGCAATCCGAACGTGCAGGTGTTTCTGCCGGAGGAAGAGCCGGGGCGGTCGCAGGTGGCGCGAGCGCTGGCGGAGTTCCTGGTGGGACGAATCCACGGGGAGCGTGGCGAAGACGCTGCCACGGAGCGCGCGGGGATGCTGATTGCGACGGTGAATGGAGTAGCGGTCGGCGAGCACTGGATGGCGCAGGCGCTGCTGGATGCGGGGTTTGTGGCTGGGGTGATGGGGTTCCATGTGCGGCGCGGCCTGCCGAGTTTGCCGCGGCGAGGGTAGCAGCGACAGCGTGGGTGCAGGCGATATATGCGGTTGACCTCGCCGAGATGCGCGGATATGCTGAGGTCTATCTGGTGTTCGGGAAGACGGTGCGAGTCCGTCACTACCCCGTAACTGTAAGCACGGAGAGTCTGGCAATTGGTACGAAAGCCACTGGGAGCAGTTTCCTGGGAAGGCAGCCGAGACTCGTTTAGGTGCAAGTCAGGAGACCGGCCAGATATGTTGTTGGGCTTGGTTCAACTTCGCTGGGAGAGTTGAAGAGCAAACCGTTGCGCCTGTTCCGGCGTGCGGATTCGCTGCCTATTTCTGCTAATTCCCGCTCTTTGTCCGCTCGCACCGTGGTGCGTGTGGACGCGGAACTGTACGCGAGTTTGCGTGGGTCTGGAGCGTTCGATGTTTTATGCGGGACTGCACCGAGGCAGGACACGCCCCGCCGGATCGATGCCGGTGCGCGGTGGTGACGACGATGGGATCCCTGAGAATTTTGTAGTGTGTGCGCGTGTTCGGCGTGGTGCAGAGCTTGATTTCCTGACCTGACGTGCTGTGTGTCAGGCCACAACCGCAACCCATCCGCAAGGTGTCGGGAAGCGCGGTGAAAATCCGCCACTACCCCGTAACTGTAAGCGCAGAGAACCATGCAGGGACGATCAACGCCACTGGAGCCAGCGCTCTGGGAAGGCAGCATTGGTTCACTGAAGCGCGAGTCAGGAGACCGGCCTTGCGGTCACACGATTTATTTCCGAGGGGAAAACTATGTACGTACGAAGTGGAAGCTTTAGTCGACTGCGCTTGTTTTTAATCACTGCCGCTGTTTTGGTGGCGTGTCTGGTGTGGCCACGCTGTTCGCAGGCGCAGCAGGTAGCGCATGGCTCGGTTCGAGGCACGGTGAACGATCCGCTGGGAGCGGTGGTGGCAGGGGCTACGGTGAAGTTGGTGGATGCCCACGGCAAGGTGGTTGGTGAGACCAGGACGGATCGATCAGGTGCGTATGAGTTGGTGGTTCCGGCATCAGGTCTCTATCGGGTGCTCTCCAGTGCAAAGACGTTCCATGCTGCTGGCACGACGTTGCGATACTTTGGCGGTACGGGTGCGGCGTTGCTTGACCTGACGCTAGCGACCCCGACGTTGACGGAAGAAGTAACGGTGACGGCAGTGGGTACGCCTACGCCGATGGCGCAGGTGGGTGTAGCCGTCACGGTGCTGAACGCTGACGATTATCGCTATGAGACTGGGGCAGCGGACATGCTGCGGCAGGTGCCCGGAGTACAGATTATCCAGACGGGACAGGTGGGCGGG
>DAICZO010000273.1 GCA_027311125.1 Acidobacteriaceae bacterium | reverse complement strand
GGTGCTGGGGGCCGAGGTGGGGGTTGGGCTCCCAACAGGAGTCAAAGAGGACGAGCAGGGGACGGATGTGGTGCTTTGCGGCGATGGCGAGGAAGGCGTCGAGGCGCTGCTTGAAGCCTTCGGGGTCCTGGGTCCAGAGTTGGTCCTGGAGGAAGACACGCATGGTGTTCATGCCGATGCTCTCGGCCATGCCGAGCTCTTTGTCGTTCAACGCGGGGTTGAAGGTGGCTGCCTGGAACATTTCGAGCTGGTTGATGGCGTCGGAGGGGACGAAGTTGGCACCGACGAGCCAGGGCTGCTGGGCATACCAGGCGTTGGCTTTGGCCTCGGACCAGCGAGCGGGAGCGGCGGGATTGGCCGGGGCAGCGAGAGCGAGTTGGGTGGCGAACAGGGTGCAGATGAGACCGTAACGAAGTCGCATGGGATTCCTCGTGGAGAGATAGCCATCGGTGGGCAGGATAAAAACTCCGCGGGCACCACGATACATGAAATTTATGTAAAGCTTTACATGGCTGTCGCGATAGACTGTACGCGTTTACTTTCCGCCCCCATTATGAATATCAAAGCTGTTGCCAAACGTGCGAATGTCTCCACTGCGACCGTCTCTCGCACCATCAATGGGTCTGCCAAGGTAAGCCCGAAGACTGCGGAACGAGTGCGTCGTGCTATCGAGGCCTTGAATTTTTACCCGAATACGAATGCACGTGCGCTGGGCTCGGGACGGAGCAGCCTGTATGGGCTGATCATCTCGGACATTACGAATCCGTTCTTTCCGGAGCTGGTGAAGTCGTTTGAAGATATTGCGGTGGTGCATGGGCAGGAGGTGTTGATTGCCAACACCAACTACGATCCGGAACGGATGAAGATCTGCGTGACGCGGATGCTGCAGCGGAAGGTGGACGGGGTCGCGATTATGACCTCGGAGATGGATGAGGGGCTGGTGGAGGTGTTCAGCCGACGGCATATTCCGCTGGTGTTTCTGGATACGGAAACTACCGGGCCGGGGGTAAGCTGCGTGCGGATCGACTATGCAGCGGGCGTACAGATGGCGATGACGCACCTGATCGGGCTGGGACATGAACGGATCGGATTTATCAGCGGACCGATGCGGCTGTCGTCGGCACGCACACGGCATACGGCGTTTACGGAACGGGTTGCGCGCGAACACCTGATCTGCACCACGGAGATGATTCAAGAAGGCAATCACCGCGTGGATGGCGGTGAGGCGGCGATCAAGCGGATGCTGAATGCAGAGGTTCGTCCTACGGCGGTGGTGGCTTCGAACGACATGACGGCGATTGGAGCGATGGGCGCGATTACGCAGTTTGGCCTGCGGGTGCCGCAGGACATCTCCGTGGTTGGAATTGACGATATTCAACTGAGCGCGTTCACGATGCCACCACTGACGACCATCAGCCTATCGCGCGCGGAGATTGCGAATGCAGCGTTTCGAGCACTGCTTCATGCTCGCAACGAAGATGATGCGACCAAGCCGGTCCAAGGCGAAGAGCACCTGGTTCATCCGGAGTTTGTGCTGCGTCAATCGACCGGCCCGGCACCGCGTTGAACGTATGAAGTTGACTGTAAGCGCTCGAAAGGAAACACCATGCGACCACGACCCATACTGACGCGAGCCATTCTGGCTGTAGGGATTAGCTTTCTGCTTGCTGCTGCTCCTCTGCAGGCACAGATCTCGGAGACGATTCATTTCGATGCGGGCAGCAAGGTCTTCCGCATGGATGCAGCGGGTACGACTTACGCCTTCGGGATCAACGACGTTGGCCAGTTGCAGTCGCTCTACTGGGGGGAGCAGATTGGCAGGGACGACCACCTGAGCGCGGCGCACTCCATGACTGGGGTTGCCTCATTTGACTCGGCTGAGACGACGACACCGAATGAGTATGCAGGGTGGGGCGGAGGACTGTTTGTCGAGCCGGCGCTGAAGGCCAGCTTTGCTGATGGCAATCGCAATGTGGTGTTGACGTATGTGTCGCACAGCATCAAGGGCAATGAGTTGACGGTACGCATGAAGGACGTGTCACTGGCGTTAATGGTCGATCTGCACTACACGGTGAACCGCGATACAGGAATTGTCGGACGGTCGGCTGTGATCACGAATGCCACCAGTGCGCCAATCACCATTGAGCAGGCGGCAGCAGCGACCTGGAACCTGCCGCATGGAACGGACTACTCGCTGCGCTATCTGACTGGTCGATGGGCAGGCGAGTGGAACCTGCAGAAGCAGCACATACTGCCGGGCATGACAGTGCTGGAGAGTCGCCGCGGCTCCACCGGACACCAGAATAATCCGTGGTTTGCGATTGAGCGTGGCGAGCATGCCGACGAAGAGAGCGGCGATGTGTGGTTTGGCGCGCTGGCGTGGAGCGGATCGTGGCGGATCACGGTCGAACAGGATCAGTTGCAGCAGATTCGTATCACTGGTGGTTACAATCCTTTCGACTTCAGTTACAAGTTGCTGCCGGGCAAGCAACTACAGACTCCGGTCTTCTATGCGGGCTACTCGCACCATGGTATTGGCCAGGCTTCGCGGCTGCTGCATCGCTTTGAGCTGAGCAGCATTCTGCCGCAGGCGCCTGCACCCAAGGTGCGTCCGGTGATTTACAACTCGTGGGAGGCTACGGAGTTTGCTGTCACGGAGGCTGGGCAGGAGTCGTTGGCGGAGAAGGCCGCGGCTATTGGTGTCGAGCGCTTTGTGATGGATGATGGCTGGTTTGGCCAGCGCAAGGACGACCACGCGGGCCTGGGCGACTGGTATGTGAATCAGCAGAAATTTCCGAATGGGCTGAAGCCGCTGATCGATAAAGTCCACTCGCTGGGGATGGACTTTGGACTGTGGGTTGAGCCGGAGATGGTGAATCCGGACAGCGACCTGTACCGCAAACATCCTGACTGGGTGCTGAACTTTACTGGGCGCCCACGCAGTGAATCGCGCAACCAACTGGTGCTGAACCTTGCACGGAACGATGTTCGCGACTACGTCTTCTCGTTCCTGGACGATCTTCTGAGCCATAATCAGATCGCGTTTCTGAAGTGGGACTACAACCGCAACTGGTCGGAGCCGGGCTGGCCAGCGGTGGCGCCTGATGAGCAGAAGGCCGTCTACGTCGCGTACGTGAACAACCTGTATGGCATTCTGCGTGAGTTGCGGGCGAAGCATCCGCAGGTAGAGATCGAGTCGTGCTCGGGCGGCGGGGGGCGGGTTGATCTGGGCATCCTCGGCCTGACGGATGAGGTCTGGCCCTCTGACAATACTGACCCGTTCGATCGTCTGCGGATTCAGGATGGATTTACCTATGCCTACACGCCTGGCGTGATGATGGCGTGGGTGACGGACTCGCCTAACTGGGTGAATCAGCGCACGACGTCTGTGGCGTATCGCTTCCTCTCGTCGATGCAGGGATCGCTGGGCGTTGGCGCCAATCTGGACAAGTGGCAGCCTGCGGACTTCGCCACGGCCAAGGAGATGATCGCGGCCTACAAGCAGGTGCGGGAGACGGTGCAGCATGGCTCGCTGTATCGACTGGTTTCGCCGCGCGATGGGAGTGAGGCTTCGGTGACCGAGTCGGTGGCGCTGGATCGGTCGCAGGCAGTGCTGTTCACCTTCCTGCACTCCAGCCAGATGGGCTATCCGTTTCCGCGAGTGTATATGCGCGGACTCGATCCGAACCTACGGTACAGAATCACCGCAATCCACGGAGTGGTGGCCAAGGACACTCCTACCGAAGCGAGTGGTAGCTACTGGATGGCGCATGGGGTGGATGTAATGATGCGCGGCGACCTGCAGGCTGCGGCGTTCCGTTTTGATAGTCTCTTGCAAGCGAACTTTAACAACTAAAACACGAATCCCAGCCACGAGGGCTGGGATTCGTGGGTTTGTAGCTGTAGTGGTTACGATCTGGTTTAGACGCCTTCTGGAGCGGCTGCGGTGAGGCGGAACTCGACCGTCTGCGATCCGAGCCGAGGGTGCTTTGCGGTGAGGCGTACGGTTCCCGATTGCTCCTTGGCGCGAATCCACACGGCACCTGTTCCACCAACCAACGAGAACGGATTATCTCCGATGAGGTCGGCTGGTCCTTCGAGCGTGAACACGATCGGGTCGTCGGCGTAGGTCCGCATGGCGCCGAACTCGTCGGTGACGCGCATGACGACGCGGGTGGTGTCGGCTCCGTCGGCGACGAGGCTGGTGTCGTCTGGCAGCAGAACAAACTTGCGGTCGATACCGGCCCCGGAGAGCGACTTCGAGATGACCTGCTGCCCCTTGAGATAGCCATCGATGCGCAGATCGCCCCAGGGGAACTGAAATTGCTTGAGATCAATCGACTTCATATCCAGAACGAATGGCGGATAGGTGAGGTGATTGAACTCAGTGCGATCAGGATCGATCTCGGCGGCCAGCTTCCAGGGGTTGCTCTCGAGACTCTGCTCGCGCACATAGAACTTGAGGTGGTCGCAGTTGGAGCAGACGACTGCCTTGGTGAAGCCGACCGACTCGTCACCACGAGCCCAGTGGAAGGCTGGCTCGAGAACGATCTCTTCGGCGGGATCGCACTGCGACTTGTAGAAGCCTGCAGCCGGTTTGTTCTCGCGGAAGATATCGGTGACGCCGTGATAGCAGATGCGATCGCCTGAGCCGAAGTTGGCGTGGGTGTTGTAGTCGAAGGCACACCAACCGATGCCGCCTGCATACTGCGGGTCGGATGCGAGTTGATTGTGGATACGGGCATGCCGGAGGGTGTGCTCGCGCTGACGCTCGTCATCGTCGG
Organism: Acidobacteriaceae bacterium; assembly: GCA_027311125.1. GTDB lineage: Bacteria > Acidobacteriota > Terriglobia > Terriglobales > Acidobacteriaceae > Edaphobacter. Next base: position 11,390 of record DAICZO010000273.1, on the reverse strand, counting down.
TGGTCTTGGTGGGGAAGGTGTGCCCGACGAACTCCGTGTTGAGGTAGCGGGGATGGTTCGGCTTCTTGAGTGGGAATCCGAAGTCGTTCATGGTGAAGACATCCTCCAGGAACTCCGACTCCTGGAAGTATCGGATGCCGCCGGTCTGACGGGTGGTATCGAGCGCGTGGGCCAGTGCGTTGGTGCGGACATAGAAGCTGTGGTCGTCGCGCGACTCGTTGATGCGCACACCCCAGAGGATGATGGAGGGGTGATTCCAGTCGCGGCGAATCATGCGACCGACGTTGTCGATGGCGATCAGTTTCCAGGGCTCTGGACCGATGTGTTGCCAGCCCGGAATCTCCTCCAGCACCAGCAGACCCATCTCGTCGCAGGCGTCGAGGAAGTGCCGCGACTGGGGGTAGTGCGAGGTGCGGACGATGTTGCAGTGGAGGCCCTTGCGCAGAATCTCCGCATCTTTGCGCTGAACGCGTGCAGGCATCGCCTGGCCGACAAACGGGAAGGTCTGATGGCGATCCAGACCGCGCAGCTTTACGATTTTTCCGTTGAGGGAGAAGCCCTGATCGGTAAAGGTAGCCTCGCGGAAGCCGATGCGTCGTGAGTCCTCATCGATCAACTTGCCACCCTGGAGCAGACGGACCTGCACGGTGTAGAGATGCGGTGAATCGAGGTCCCAGCGCTTGATCTCTCCGAGTCCGGTCAATGAGATGGTGTGCCGAGCGGGATCTGTGACGGTCTCGGTGCTGGCATAGGCCGGGGCGTTGGTCTCGGGATCGGCTGCAGCATTGGGGTCGGCAGCATCGGCTAGTTTGGCTGCGCTGCTGGCCTTGGCTACGACGCGGTCGCCGTCGTGCAGTTCGACTTCGAGGGTGAGCGCGCCGCCGGCGGTTGAGTGGCCCGCGAGGAAGCAATCGACATCGACGGAGGGGGTGCTGGTCAGAACATTTTTGGGACGCGCGAAGATGTTATCGATGTAGTTGGGTGCGACGATGCGCAGGGAGACCTCGCGATAGATTCCGCCGAAGGTCATGTAGTCGATCTCGTAACCGTAAGGCGGGATGTCGGCGCGTTCGGTGGAGTCGAGTTGCACGACAAGGACGTTTTCGCCATCCTGCTTGAGGTGGGGTGTGAGTTCGAAAGAGAATGGCGTGAAGCCGCCTTTGTACTCGCCCAGAGCGATACCGTTGATCCAGACGGTTGAGGCCGTCATGGCACCCTCGAAGTCGACGAAGACACGCTTGCCCTGCGCCGCGGCAGGATACTTGAAGCGACGCCGGTAGGTGGAGACAAACTCGTAGAGCTTATCGTCAAAGTTGTGCCAAGGCAGCTGAACATTGGTGTGCGGAATCACGATGCGCTCAAAGGAGCTATCGTCGAAGCTGGGCAGGTGGGCACCCTCGACCTTGGCGGGATGGTAGCGCCAGTTGCGGTTGATCGGCAGCACGGTACGGGTCTGACTGGTGCCATGCTCTGCCGCGAAGGCTGCAGTGCCGGGGATGGTGGATGCGGCAATGAGAGTGCCGGTGGTCTTGAGGAAGTCGCGTCTCAGCATAGAAGTGTTCTCCGAATCGTGTGGTGCTGTGTGTGGTTCGACGGCTATTTGTAACTATTTTTGGTTGTTGCTTTCCGGCAGCGTTTTTTTGACTAGTTTTCTTCGATAATGGCTAGATCCCATGGGCCCACTTCGAGGGATTGTGACGAAGTAACCGGCTTGGACGTGATGAGGTTTGTGCCCGCATGGCCGCCATAGGAGAAGGATTGCGGAGCGCTGGAGTAGTTGAGGAAGTAGTGGACTGTCTTGCCGAACGAGTTGATGCCGCTCTTCTCTCGCACGGTGGCTGGCAGGGTTTGTGCAGCGACATCGAGATGGGCGTCCTTCAAGACATCGAGCACCACCTGCTGCTGAAGCTTGGGCGAGAGGAAGGTTCCCTCGTAGGTGAGGCTTCCGCTACCGAACTGGTTGCGCGTAATTGCCGGCCAGCGACCGAAGAATGGGTGGTCGTAGAAGGCCAAGGGTTTGGCGTGTTCCAACTGCAGAAACTCTGCCCAATACATGACTTTGTTATCGTCGCCAGCCTGCAGCGGATCGCCCTTGAGAGCGAGTGGCTTCTCGAGGTTGGAGAACTCCTGATAGTTGAAGCCTGCAGCCTCCCTAAGCGGCCCCGGAGAACGCACCCAGCGAACGGCTGAGTTCTCGTTGGCAAAGCCGCTCTTGAATGTCATCAGCACATGGCCGCCCTGCTTGACGTAGTCCGAGATCTTCTGCAGCAACGCGTCGTCGGCTATGTAGAGCGGTGGAATGACGATGAGTTTGTAGCGAGCGAAGTCGGGGTCTTCGGGGTAGATTAAGTCTGTTCCTACATTGGCCTCGTAGAAGGCGCGATGGAGTTGATCGACCACGGTCTTGTAGTCTGCTACGGGCTTGCCCATCTGCCACTGGGCAGCGGGGGCCAAGGCGAAGGGCATGAAGTCAAGGGCGTTGGCGGAGTCGACGCTGTAGAGAATGGCCACATCATTTTTGATCTTCAGATTGACGAGGTGTGGGCCGATCTTCTGCAGTTCGTGGGCTGTGCGGGAGACCTCGGCGTAGGCACGGTTGGGCTCAAAGTCATGGGAGAGCACACCCTTCCAGTAGGTCTCCTGACCGGATGGAATTGAGGCCCAGTGCCAGTACTCCACCATGTTGGCTCCGCTGGAGAGATGGGTGTAGACGTCGAGGCGAAGCTGTCCATCGTAGGGCGGGTACTGGTAGGCGGAGGACCAGTCGGTGGTTTGTGCATTGGTCTCGGTGACCAGATAATTTGCGTGCTTGAGTGAGCGAGTGTAGTCGCCCTGCTCTGCCTGCGACTGGCCGTCCATGTGGTCCTGGGTGCCGTGGTAGGGATTGTTGGAGGCGACATCGAGGACTTTGGAGACCTGAAACTCATTGACGTCGCGGCGCATTGCTCCACCAAAGTCCTGGGTCACAAACTGGTTTGGGCTGCGGTACTCCCGCACGAGTGCTGCCTGCCAACTGAGAAAGTTGGTCACGCGCATCTGCTGCCAGCGCGACCACTCCAATTTGTAACCAGTACTGATCGTGCTATCGCGGGTGGGCATATTCTCCCAGCCGTTGACATCCTGACCCCAGTAGTTGAGCCCCCATGCCTTGTTGAGATTGTCGGTGGTGCCGAACTTCTGCTTGAGATGCTGGACGAAGCCGGCAAAGACATCGGGATTGGAGGCTCCGTAGGATGAGGTCTCGTTATCGATCTGCCAGCCGATGACGTTCGGGTTGTTGCGGTAGTGCTCCACCATGTTGCGGATGAGGCGCTGGGCGTAGAAGCGATAGGTGGGATTGTCCGTGTCCATGTTCTGGCGCATGCCGTAGAAGACGGGGGCGCCGCCGAGCGGACGGGCCAGGATCTCCGGATGCGCGTGATACATCCAGGTGGGGATGGAGTAGGTTGGGGTGCCCATGATGACCTTGATGCCTGCCTTGGTCATCGCGTCTACGACGCGGTCCATCCATGCGTACTCAAACTTGCCGTCTTCGGGCTCCCACAGGCTCCAGGTGGATTCGCCCATGCGGACGACGGTGATGCCTGCGTCCTTCATGAGGGCAACGTCTTTGTCGAGCCGCTCGTAGGGCATGTACTCGTTGTAGTACGCCGCGCCATAGAGCACGTTGGACATGCTGCCTACCGGGGTGTCAGCCTTCTGGGGCGCGGACTGGGCGTATGCCACGGCACCCAACTGAAGGATGATGGCGAGCGTACTGGCGATGCAGGCGGAGCGACGAATGAACTTATCCATGGGAGTTGATCCTTGTTGCGGTAGAGCCTGCTTGTTGTTGCTCCTGATGGTTGCTGCGAGGGGATCATGCAGGGTGCATGATCCCCTGTGTGGCTGCATTAGGGACGGGGTGTCTTGGCGCTGTCGTCGTAGAGCGGCAGCGTGTGCAGACGGATGCGGACGACGTTGGTGTTGCCACTACGGAAGTTGAGGCCACGGTCGGTCTGGTCGCCGTTCCATATACGGCTGGTCTGCCAGGCGCCTTTGACATACTGGCCTTCGTCGGCGCGCAGGATCTCCAGTTGCTCGTTGCGAGGCTTAGCACCGGGAGCGTGGCCGAGTTCGAAGGTGACGCTGGCATCGAAGCCGGTGACCAGAAACTCCAGTGGTCCTAACTGCGCGACCATGGCTCTGCCGCTCTGGTCGGAGGTGCCTGGAGGCATCTCGCCATCGTGCTGCGGAAAGCCGAAGGAGACCACGGCATCAACATCGCCAAAATGTAACCGCTGGCGTGGCTTGCCTTTTTGCTCGACGACGGTCTGGAGTTTGCCGTCGAGATTCAACTGCGCGATCTCACTGGCCATGGGATGGAACAGGGCGAAGTTCTCCGAGAGATAGGCAGGAATCTTGTCGTCGGAGATGGTCCAGTTGGTGAAGTCCACGCCGAACGGGGAGAAGCCAATGGCGCCGTGTCCGAGAGCGTAGAAGAAGTTGCGACCGAAGTCGCGGGAGAGGCCGGTCTCTGGAATGAACAGTGCGTTGTCGTCGCGATGGTAGGCGGCGACGACCTGATGGAAGAGATCGGAGTCGCTGGAGTAGAAGTCCGGGGCGAGGATGTCGATGGCTGGCGCGGCTGCTTTCCAGATGCCGATGTTGCCCTGCTGCGCGCCGCCGCTGGGGTACTCCTGGCCGGGGCTGGGGTGGTCACGATTTTCGAGGGCGTGGACGGGATAAGTGATCCAGACGTTGCAGTACATGGGCAGGGCGTACTCGGCCTTACCGGCCTTGGCTACTTCGTTGATGTAGCTGGCGGTGGAGTAGGCCGCGAAGCGCTCGTCGGCGTCCGGGCCGAAGACGCTGGACCAGGTGCCGCCGGCAAGCTGCAGGGTGCTGGAGAGAGAGGCAGGAACCTGGCCTGCAAACTGCTGATTGGCCGCGGCGGAGTAGTCCCGCACGGAGCCGACCGAGCCGGACTCGTTCTCGACCTGAATCATGATGACGGTGTGCTGTGCGGCGTCGACCTGCTTGATGTGGCGCAGCAGCGCGGCGAAGGCGTGCTTATCCGCCTCGAGGTTGGTGGTCGAGTTGGGCGAGAGAACGTCGAGTACCTTGCCGTAGGGATTGAGTTCGCGGGGATATTTTTTAGGATCGGTCTTGATCCACTCGGGGACGTAGTGGGCCTGGCCGTTCTTCCAGGTGCCGAACCACAACAGCACGAGGTGGAGGTGATGCTCGCGCGCGCCGTGGATGAGCATGTCGACGGAGGAGAAGTCGAAGGTGCCCTGGGTGGCTTCCATCTGCTCCCAGTAGACGGGGGCTTCGACGGTATTGACCTGCATGGCTTCGAGTGCTGGCCAGACCTGGGGCAGGGTGCTGGCCCAGGAGCTGGAGTTGTTGATCTGGGCGCCGAGCAGCAGCAGGGGCTTGCCATCGACGATCATGGCGTAGCGCCCGTCCTTTTTCTCCAGCCGCGGCATATCGTCGGCGGCGGCAAAGGCAGCGCAGGGCAGGAAGGTGAGCGCGGCGACGAGGGCGAGGCGACGGCAGAGTGGTTTCAAAGCAGGCTCCTGTCAGTTACATCAAAAAGTTGGCATCTTCGGCACTCCCGCCTGGTTCAAATTCGTACCGTTGAATTCGGCGGTCGATTCATCGTTTGATTCATCGTTTGATTCATCGTTGCAGTCTTCGTTGAAACGTATACTTCAAACGATTGAGTTGGGTACGGATTTCAGGGCATGGAAAACATGTGCTTGACAGCCGTACCTACTAAACGACAAAATCGCGGCTATGTAAAGGGTTACATCGAATATTTTCCGCAGTTGCACCGGATGTCTTCCACCGCCCGCGGCCATCTGCGGCAGGGTGTAGAAAGAGTGTGGTTTCCATGAGCTTTATTCTTGCGCTCGATCAGGGCACGAGCAGTTCCCGAGCTGTCATCGTCGACAGCGACAGCACCATTCTGGCGGTGGCGCAGCGTGAACTGCCGCAGATCTACCCGCAGCCAGGCTGGGTGGAGCAGGATCCTGAGGCGATCTGGTCGTCGCAGCTAGCCGCTATCCGTGCGGTGATGGACCAGGCACACCTCAGCGCGCAGGATATCAGTGCGGTCGGCATCACCAACCAGCGCGAGACCACGGTGATCTGGGACCGCCGCACGGGCATCCCGATCTTCAATGCGCTGGTGTGGCAGGACCGCCGGACTGCCAGTTTCTGCGACTCACTGCGCGAGCAGCAGCATGAGGCGTTGTTCCAGCAGAAGACGGGGTTGATTCTCGACGCATACTTCTCGGGTAGCAAGATCCGCTGGGTACTGGACCACGTTCCCGGGGCACGGGCGCTGGCGGAGGAGGGCCACCTGGCCTTCGGGACGGTTGACTCCTGGGTGATATGGAAGCTGACCGACGGTCATAGCCACATCACCGACGTGACGAACGCCTCGCGGACGCTGCTGTTCAACATCCACACGCTGGACTGGGACGATGAGTTGCTGCGCATCATGGACGTACCGCGGAGCATGATGCCGCGGGTGGTGGCGTCGAGCGGTACGTGTGCGACCATCGGCGATCTGCTGCCGGGCGTGCCGGTGTGCGGGATTGCCGGTGATCAGCAGGCGGCGCTGTTTGGGCAGATGTGCCTGCGGCCGGGCATGGTGAAGAACACGTACGGTACGGGCTGCTTCATGCTGATGCAAACGGGCGAGAAGCCGGTGAGTTCGAGCAATCGGCTGCTGACCACGATTGCGTGGCAGATTGGCGGCAAGACGGAGTATGCGCTGGAAGGCAGCGTCTTTATTGGCGGAGCGGCGGTGCAATGGCTGCGGGATGGGCTGGGCATCATCGGCTCGTCGGCAGAGATTGAGGCGCTGGCCAGCTCCGTACCGGATAACGGCGGCGTGTATTTTGTTCCGGCGTTGTCTGGTCTGGGCGCGCCGTACTGGGATCCGCATGCGCGCGGATTGATTATTGGACTGACCCGCGGGACGACCCGTGCACACCTGTGCCGGGCCACGCTGGAGGGTATCGCGCTGCAGGTGACGGATCTGCTGACGGCGATGCAGGCTGACTCTGGCATTACGATTCCGGAGCTGCGGGTGGACGGTGGCGCGTCGCAAAACGATCTGCTGATGCAGATGCAGGCCGACCTGCTGGGGGTTCCCGTGGTGCGGTCGAGTACGCCGGAGTCGTCAGTGCTGGGTGCGGCGTTTCTGGCTGGGCTGGGCTCTGGCTACTGGGCCAATCTGCAGGAGCTTGAGGCCCGCTGGAGCATCGGCAAGACCTTCCACTCGGCCGTGAGCGATAGCGCACGCAAGCAGCAGTTGGAACAGTGGAAAGAAGCGGTGGGACGCTCGCGCAACTGGGCAAAGGACGGTCAGGCATGAATCGGGAAGCTTCGCTGCATCAGGCAATGACGGAGACGGCTCCGTGGGACGTGGTGATCATCGGCGGTGGCGCGACGGGACTGGGCTCGGCGGTGGACGCGGCCACCCGTGGCTATCGGACACTGCTGCTGGAGCAGGCCGACTTTGCCAAGGCGACCTCCAGCCGCAGTACCAAGCTGAGCCACGGCGGCGTGCGCTATCTGCAGCAAGGCAACATCGCGCTGGTACTGGAAGCCCTGAAAGAACGTGGGCGCATGTTGCGGAATGCACCCCATCTGGTGCGGCGGCAGGCGTTTGTGATTCCGGCCTATGCCAAGTGGGAGATTCCATTCTACGGGATTGGGTTGAAGACCTACGATGCACTGTCGGGCAAGGCCAGCTTTGGCCGCTCGCGCATGATGGGCGCGGCGACGGTGCATGAGTTGATGCCGACGGTCGCGCAGAAGGACCTGAGCGGCGGGGTACTGTACTACGACGGCCAGTTTGACGACTCGCGCTATACGGTCGCGCTGGCGCAGACACTGGAGTCGCTGGGGGGCGTCGCGGTGAACTACGTGAAGATGATTCGCCTGCTGAAGCGCAACGGAATCGTCTGCGGTGTGGTGGCTCGCGATGAGGAGACGGGCACGGAGTTTGAGATTCAGGCGAGCGTGGTGATCAATGCCACGGGCGTCTTTACGGACGAAGTTCGGGTGCTGGATGAGCCGCAGGCGCCGGGGATCCTCTCGGTCAGCCAGGGCTCTCACTTTGTGCTGCCGAAGTCGTTTTTGCCGGGCCAGCATGCGCTGATGGTGCCGAAGACCGCCGATGGCCGCGTGTTGTTCGCGATTCCGTGGCATGGCGCGGTGGTGGTTGGCACGACCGATGAGCCGGTGCCCGCGCCGTCGCTGGAGCCCCGTGCGATGGAGATGGAGACGTCGTTTCTGAAGCACCATATCGAGCTGTACTTTGGCCGTCGTCCGGAGGATAGCGAGATTCTGAGTATGTGGTCGGGACTGCGTCCACTGGTGCGTAAACAGGGCGCGAAGAGCACGGCTGCCCTCTCTCGTGAGCATACGGTGCTGGTGTCGGCGTCGCACCTGGTCTCTGTGACGGGAGGCAAGTGGACCACGTACCGCCGGATGGCCGAGGATGCGGTGGACATTGCGGCGCGGACGGCTGGGCTGCCGCAGCGACCGTCTGCTACCCAGGAGCTTCGCCTGCATGGGTGGAGCGAAGAGGCCGCGCAGGGCGCCACCACGGCGCAGGATATTCCGCTGTACGGGAGCGACCAGCCTGCGATTGACGCGCTGGCTGCCTCCTCGCCGCAACTGGGCGCTCGACTGCATGCTCACTTGCCGTACCGGGTTGCAGAGGTTGTGTGGGCAGTGCAGCACGAGATGGCTCGTACGGTGGACGATGTGCTGGCCCGTCGCACCCGCGCGCTGTTCCTCGATGCTCGGGCTGCCATGGAAGCGGCTCCGGTGGTCGCGGCGTGCCTGGCGATGGAGCTTGGTCGCGACGATGCCTGGCAACAGAGTCAGGTGCAGAGCTTCCGGGCGATTGCCGAGGGCTATGTGTATCGCAGCTAAGTGAACAGGGCTAAGCGGAAGCGCTACGTTGTTTTAGCCGAGGAACTTGATGGTGAGCGCGGCCAGCGTGGCTCCGATGATGGGACCGAGGATGGGAACCCAGGAGTAGCTCCAGTCGCCATCGCGTTTGCCGGCGATCGGCAGCAGGGTATGCGCGAGACGAGGCCCGAAGTCGCGTGCGGGGTTGATGGCGTAGCCGGTTGGTCCGCCCAGGGACATGCCGATACCCCACACGAGGAAGCCAACCAGAAACGGCGACAAGCCTACGGCCACGCCCAGCGTTCCGCCGAGCGCCTTGGACGTGATCGCCGCAATGACGAGGAAGAGCACGTAGGAACCGATGATCTCGGCGATGGCGTTGGCCCATGGTTTACGGATGGCTGGAATGGTGCAGAAGCAGCCCAGCTTGGCATCGGCATCTTCCGTGATGGCCCAGTGGGGCAGGTAGGCCAGCCAGACCAGCAGTGCGCCCATCATGGCGCCGAGTATCTGTGCGGGGATGTAGATGGGCAGCTTGTGGAAGTCGCCGGTCAGGATGGCTGAGGCCACGGTGATGGCGGGGTTCAGATGGGCGTCGGGACTGCCCCAGGCGGTCGAGGTGACGACCCCGGCAAAGACCGCGATTCCCCAGGCAGTGGTGATGGTGAGCCAGCCTGCGCCTTCGCCTTTGGAGCGCTTGAGCAGCACACCGGCGACCACCCCGTCGCCCAACAGGATCAACACCATCGTCCCCATAAACTCACCCATGAAGGGTGAAACCAGCGAGTGAACCATCCTCTACCTAGCCTCTCTTCCGTCGCGGGCCTATCGGTCCGGCGTTCGGTGTTTCCTGCTGTCGTTGCTACGTTTCAACACACTTGACCGCGGCGGAGTCGAGCCTCGCCACCTGCCAAGGTGTACCGATTTTTACAGCACCGCGCAAGCCATTGACACCGGCACAGCAGGAGGATACCGTTCAAACGCAGGCTTTGTGAAGAAACTTCCGGTCGCGAATGTAATCAGTTACATTTTTAGTGAAATCCTGCCCCTACTCGAACCTTAACCTTCGTATTCGTATCGCTGACCCCACACAGGAGCACTTGCTTGAAAGCCCTCCCGATCGCCCGCATCGCGTCCCTCGTCCTCGCCGCAGTGGCCATTACTGTGCCCGCCCTTACCCTGTCTGGCCTGCAGCCACACTTGCAGGCACAGACCGCTACCGCACCGCCGCTGGTGCTGGGTACGGCATGGTATCCCGAACAGTGGCCTGAATCCCGCTGGGATGCCGACCTGGAGTTGATGCAGAAGGCCGGAATCCGCATGGTGCGGGTGGGTGAGTTTGCCTGGAGCCGTATGGAACCGCAGGATGGCCAGTACGATCTGGACTGGCTCGACCGGGCTGTGGCCGCGGCTGCCCGGCACGGCATCACGACCGTAATTGGAACCCCCGGCGCCGCGCCACCGGCCTGGCTGACGCAGAAGTATCCTGAGACGCTGCGCACGGAGGAAGACGGGCGCAAGGACCAGCACGGCAATCGTGAACAGTTCAACTGGGCCAATCCCAAGTACCTGGAGAAGACCCGCGCCATGGCGCTGGAACTGGCCAAGCGCTTTGGCCACAATCCCAACGTGATCGGCTGGCAGATCGATAATGAGTACGGCAATATCTCCTTCGACGACGCGACGAAGGCCATGTTTCAGGACTGGCTGAAGAACCGCTACGGCACGCTGGACAACCTGAACGCGCGCTGGACCACTTCGTACTGGAGCGAGACGTACAGCAACTGGAACCAGGTTCCGATCCAGACCAAGTACGGCAATCCCGGCCTGCTGCTGAGTTGGAAGCGCTTTGTCAGCGATACCTGGCGGGCGTACCAGAAGAATCAACTGGACGTGATTCGTCCGAACTCGGAGCACCAGTTCATCACGACGAACATGATGGGCTGGTTCGACGGCTACGACCACTACACGGTGAGCCAGGACCTGGACCTTGCCTCGTGGGATGACTATGTGGGGACGGGGCAGCTTGACCCGTATCGCAACGGTGCGGCACATGATCTGACCCGGGGCTTTCTGCGCAAGAACTTCTGGGTGATGGAGACTCAGCCCGGATCGGTGAACTGGGCCAAGATCAACAACGCGCTGGACAAGGGCGAGGTGCGCGCGATGGCCTGGCACGATGTAGGCCACGGTGCGGATGCGGTGAGCTACTGGCAGTGGCGTAGCGCGCTGAACGGCCAGGAGGAGTACCACGGCACGCTGGTGGGCGCGAATGGCAAGCCCGATCCGCTGTATCCTGAGGTGGCGCAGTTGGGCAAGGAGTTTTTGAAGGCCGGCCCGGCGCTCGCGGGCACGACCGTTCACTCGGAGGTCGCCGTGCTGCACTCCTACGACGCGGTGTGGGCGATCAACTGGCAGCGTCACAACAAGGCCTTTGACCCGATCGCGAACATGGTCGGCTACTATGG
>DAICZO010000272.1 GCA_027311125.1 Acidobacteriaceae bacterium | reverse complement strand
ACATCGATATAATTCGCCCGATGCCTGATGTGAAACGACGCTCGATGCGGCGCACTGTCCTGTTGACCATGCTCTACGGCGGTCTTGGTGTGCTGGCGTGGTCAAGCTTCTCCATGATCCGTCCGGCTCGAGCAGCCGAAGACCCAACAGCCGTATCGCAAGCGGCACGCAAGGCTTATGCGGATAAGGTCCGCGAGTCATACCAATACATCTCCGCTGGCGCTGCGGAAGCCGTCTACGGAAATGGCAAGCTCTCCCTGCCAGGCAACGCATCCATCGAGGGCAACGACTTTATCGAGCCCAGCGCGTTCCCTACCGCCGAGTACTGCGGACACTGTCATCAGGCGGCCTATGCACAGTGGCGCCAGGCGCTGCACTCCAACTCCTTCCGTACGCCCTTCTATCGCACCAGCGTCAACCTGCTCCGCGAGGAGAAAGGCATTGCCTACACCCGGCACTGCGATAGTTGCCACAATCCCATCGCTGTCGTCTCGGGATCGTTGGACGCCCACGCCACCGGCGATCGCAGCTTCGATCGCGACGGCTTGACCTGCATGACCTGCCACTCCATCCAGCAGGTCGACAGCAAGTTAGGCAACGGTAGCTATGTCATGGCCGTACCCGCGGTCATGGTGGACGAGAACGGAAAACGACTCCCCGGCATGGTTCCCGATGCGGAGATCCTGGCCCATCTGGACCGGCACTCCATGGCCGTCATGCAGAAGGCCTACCAGTCGCCCGAGTTCTGTTCGGCGTGCCACAAGGCAAACCTCCCCGTCATGCTCAACGACTACAAGTGGATCAGCGCGTTCAGCACCTACGACGAGTGGCAGGGATCCAAGTACTCGAAGCAGAATCCTCTGGTCTTTTACACGGCATACTTTACCACCTGTCAGGGCTGCCATATGAAGCGCGAGCCAATCCGCTTGCCTGATCCCGGTGCCAAACGTGGCATGCTCGCATCGCATCGCTGGCTCGCTGGCAACACGGCCGTACCGTTCTACTATGGCTTCGACGAACAACTGCAGCGTACCGAGCAGTTCCTGCAATCAGGAAACTATCTCAACGTGGACGTATTCGGACTCAAGCTTGCCGGATCGGACACACTCATCGCCCACTTGGGTTCCGTGCCTTACACCGTACCGCCCAAGCGAACGCTGGAAACCTATGTCGTCGTGCAGAGCAAATCGATCGGCCACTCACTCATCCCCGAGGTGCGCGATCTCTTCGAGGCCTGGGTGTCGTTCAAGGTGACCGACGCTGCCGGCAACACGCTCTATCAGAGCGGCTATCTCAAGCCAGACGGCACCCTCGATCCCGGCGCACACAGCTTCACCAACCGGCCGGTCAACGCTGCGGGCGAATTCGTAGACAATCACAAAGTCTGGACCATCCACTCGGTAGCCTATGACAACACCATCCAATCCGGGCGTTCAACTCTGGTGCGATATCAGTTCAACGTGCCGGATGGAGCACCTTGGCCCATCACCGTCACCGCCTCGGTAAAGTATCGGCACCTGCGCCAGACCTACCTCAACAATGTCCTCGGACCACAGCACCCCGCCTATCCCGTGGTAGAAATCGCATCGCGTTCGCGCACCATTAACTTGGGTGAAAATGCACCAGCCCCAGCACAGGCAAATGACAATCCCGACTGGATGCGATGGAACAATCTAGGCATCGGGCTGCTGGACGAGCAGCAATATGCCGACGCAATGCGTGCATTCGAACAGGTAGTCAAACTGCGACCCGACTATAAGGATGGATACATCAATCTGGGTCTCACGGACATCGAGTGGGAGAAATATGCAGCGGCTCGCGCTCCACTGGAGAAGGCGCTGGCACTTACCCCTCGGGACGCTCGCGCACTCTACTATCTTGCCCTGGTGGAGCGGCGCCAGCGCCACTCCGAACTCGAGATCGCGGACCTGCAAGAGGTTGTGCATCAGTATCCACGGGCCCGCGATGCACTGCGTGAACTCGGCATCAGCTACTATCAGGGCCACCGGCCGGAGGATGCAGTCACCACATTCAAGCAGTTGCAGGATGTCGACCCGGACGATCTGGCCGCACACTACAACCTCGCAATCCTCTATCGCAGGCTGGGCATGAAATCACAGGCCGCCAAGGAATCAGCGCAATATGCCATGAAGTGGATCGACCCCGGCGCACCCACATATTCCTTGGATTATCTACGCAAACATACCGAACTCTCGAACGAAAGTGTCCCCTGGCATGTGCACACAGAGACACAACATCAAATGGAAAGTGGAGCAGCAAAATCATGCGGACCACAGTAAACCGTAGAGGATTTATCAAGTCGCTAAGCAGGACAGCCCTGGTCCTTCCCTTCGCGGACATACTCGCATTGGCTGCACCCTTGCAACAGCAGCAGACACCCATCAAGATCGGGCCACAGGAGCGCAGCTACGACGCACGCCCGGCACCGCCGCCTGCGGGCGGACCCAAGTCTCCCATCGAAGGAACACCCCTGGGCGTCAGCTTTGTGGATGTCGCCGCACAGGCAGGCCTCAACGTCGAAACCATCTACGGAGGCAAACTCACCAACAAGTACCTGCTGGAGACAACCGGTTGCGGCCTCGCGTTTTACGACTACGACAACGATGGCTGGCAAGATCTGTTTCTCGTCAACGGCTGGCAGCTCGATGGATTCCCCGCCGCAAAAGAGCCGCGCTGCCACCTGTTCAAAAACAACCGTGACGGAACCTTTACCGACGTGACCATGGGCTCCGGGCTGGAGCACAAGACAGGCTGGGGTCAGGCATGTTGCGTCGGCGACTACGACAACGACGGCAACGACGATCTATTTGTAACCTACTACGGTCAGAATGTACTCTACCGCAACAACGGCAAGGGAACCTTTACCGATGTCACTGAGAAGGCCGGCCTGCTACAGCCAGGGCCCAAGATTCGCTGGAACACCGGTTGCACCTTCGTCGATTATGACCGAGACGGCCACCTCGATCTGTTCGTGGCAAACTACGTAGACTTTGACCTGAAGACAGCACCCAAGCCGGAAGATGGCCCCTGCACCTACAAAGGAATGCTCGTCGCCTGCGGACCGCCCGGACTGCCCGGCGGACGCAACATTCTCTATCACAACAACGGCAATGGCACCTTCTCCGACGTCAGCGAAAAGGCCGGCATGTGGACGGCCGTTGGCACCTATGGCCTTAGCGTTGCCGCCTCCGACCTCGATAACGATGGCTGGCCCGACATCTATGTAGCCAACGATTCCGCACCCGCAACGCTCTATCAGAACCAGAAGAACGGCACCTTTCGCGACATTGCCATCGAGGCAGGAGCAGCACTCTCCGCGGAGGCCAAACCCCAGGCAGGCATGGGTGTTTCCATTGGCGACTTCAACCGTGACGGCACCATGGACGTAGTCAAGACCAACTTCGCTGGGGATACCGACTCGCTCTATACCAACCTTGGCGATGCCACCTTTGAAGACCACACCTATCCCGGCGGACTCGGAGAAAACACGCGGCTGCTCGGCTGGGGCGTCGGCTTCTTCGATATGGACAATGACGGCTGGCCGGATATTTTGATGTCAAACGGTCACGTCTACCCGGAAGTAGATAAGTCCAAGGCGGACCTGAAGTACGCCGAGCACAAGTACCTCTATCGCAACTTGCAGAACGGACGCTTCGAAGACGTAACCGAACAGGGCGGCCCCGGGATACTCGAAAATGCGCCAGCACGCGGATGCGCGTTCGGCGACTACGACAACGATGACGATATCGATGTGGTGGTGAACTGCATCAACTCGGTACCACAACTACTCCGGTGCGACTCCGCGCTCAAACGCAACTGGATCAAGATCAAGCTCGTAGGTACGCGATCCAACCGGTCAGGAATCGGTAGCCGCGTCATCGTCACGACCAAAACCAACCCCAACGCAACCAAGCCGCTACAGCAGACGGATGAGTTACGCAGCGGTGGCAGCTACTTTTCCCAGAACGATATGCGCATACACTTCGGACTGGATCAGGCCACCAAGGTAGATACGGTGGAGATCCGCTGGCTAAGCGGGCAGATCGACCATCTCAAGGATCTCGAAATCAACCAGCTGTATGTAATTCAGGAGGGCGGCAAGATCCTCCAATCCGGACCGTTGAAGCCCGCGAAAGTAAAGGGATAACTCATGCCTCGAGCGTGCCTGATCTACGCATTGTTATGGATACTGGCACCACTGGCCCAGGCCCAACAGATCTGCCCATGGCTCACACAAGGCACGGCGGCAAAGCTGATTGG
>DAICZO010000268.1 GCA_027311125.1 Acidobacteriaceae bacterium | reverse complement strand
AATTCTAATTGAGGTATTCGGGAGCAGAGACTGTTTCCGAGTGGAGTGAGCAGTGGAACTGGTGCAGTTGGAGACGTTTCTGGCAGTGGCGGAAGAGCGGAGTTTTTCGCGGGCAGCGGCACGGCTTCATCGTACTCAACCGGCGGTGAGTCAGGCAATCGGAAAACTGGAGCAGGAGCTGGGGGAGGTGTTGTTCGAGCGAGCTTCGCGGGAGGGGACGCTGACGGATGCGGGCGAGGTGCTGCGGGAGTATGCGCTGAAGCTGCTGAATCTACGGAATGAGGCGACTGGTGCGCTGACCGAGCTGCGGGAGCTGCACCGGGGACGGCTGAACCTGGCGGCAAACGAGTATACGTGCCTGTATCTGCTGCCTTTGCTGGATGAGTTTCGACGGCAGAATCCGCGGATCAAGCTGGCGGTGCAGCGGGCTTTGGCGAGCCGGATTTCGGATGAGGTGTTGATGCATTCGGTGGAGATTGGGGTGCTGTCGTTTCGGCCGGACGATACGCAGGTGAAGTCGGTGGTGGTATATCGGGATGAGCTGGCGTTTGTGGTGAATCCGCGGCATGCGCTGGCGCGCCAGGGGGAGGTGTCGATCCGGGAGCTGGGGGGACAGAACTTTATTGCGCATAATATTCCGTCGCCGCAGCGGCAGAAGGTGATTCAGACATTCAAGCGGCACAAGACTCCGCTGCAGATGGGGGTGGAGCTACCGTCGCTGGAGGCGATCAAACGGTTTGTGGCGATGGGGAACGGTGTGGCGCTGGTTCCGGGGCTGACAGTGCGGACGGAGCTGGAGAGCGGGGCTTTGGTGCGGGTCCAGGTGCCAGAGTTGCAGATGGAGCGGAAGCTAAGGCTGGTGCATCGGCGACAGGCGAGTTTGTCGCATGCTGCGCTGGCGTTTTTGAAGGTAGTGGAGGCGTATGCCGCGGTGCATGGTGATCCGTATTGTTTTCAGGCGGAACGGGGGCTGTAGGGAAGGGAATTGACGGAGCGGCGGAACTTATTGGGCTTGAGTACGTCTGTAAGGGTGACGGACGAGCCGGACTGCAGGGGAATGGGTCGAGGCTGGCGGCAGCCGATCAGGAGGAGTTTGCAATGAAGATGCGTGAGACGATGGGCCGAACGGGATTGCGAGTTGGCGTGCTGGCGTTGTGCGCGACGGCGTGGAGCGGACTGGCTGTGCTGGGGCAGGACAGCTCTGCACCGGCTGGGGCAACCCAGCAACAGGGTGGGGGACCACCGATGATGGGTCGGATGGGACCGGGGATGATGCAGGCGCGTCAACTGGAGATGATGACGAAGGAGTTGGATCTGACTCCGGAGCAGGTAACGAAGGTAAAGGCACTGCAGGCAGACACAATGGAGAAGATGGTTGCGCTGCGAGGTGACCAGTCGGTAGCAGCAGCTGACCGCCAGAGCAAGATGATGGCGATTCGGACGGAGTCGCGGGAGAAGATGCGTGGATTGCTGACGGATGAGCAGAAGACAAAGTTCGATGCGATGGAGGCAAAGATGCGTGCTCGGCGTGAACAGCGGGGTGGGGACGGTCCGCCGCCACCACCAGCACCGCCGCAATAAGGTGGTTGGGTGGGTTGATGAAGGGAAAAACAGGCCGGGGGGAGTTGTCCCTCGGCCTGTTTTTGATCAGGCCGATGCCGATGTTGCCCGGTACGGGTACAATAAACGGAAGCGACTGTAGCGTTCTGTACTTGTGGTGTGCCGGTGCCAGCCGAGGATCGCTGGGGCACTGTGTCCGCGGGACAGCGTCGAAGCAGTGGACGAGAGTTCTGGACGAATTTGAAGGGGTTTAGCGAAGAATGAAGAAGATGATGTTGTTGGGCGCGCTGATACTGTCGGCGGCCGCAGGTTACGGGCAGGAGAGCCGTCAGGATGTAAGTGCGAGCGCGATTGGGGTGTTTGGCCCGAATGTGACTGGTAATGCGGTTCACATGACTCAAAGCCCATTTCTGGGGTTCCTGGGCAGCTATCGTTATATGCTGACTCCGCGTAGTGCCCTGGAGGTGAACTACACGTACACGCAGAACTCGATTGCGTATTCAACGAGCTTCATCACTGGAAACATTCATACGCGTCAGCAGGAAGTGTCTGGTGCGTACGTGTACAGCCGTAACTATCGTCGCTACAGCCCGTTTGTTGAGGCCGGTATTGGCGGGATCATGTTTACGCCGATTCAGGATTATCAGTCGACGAGCTTCGACACGAAGCAGAGCACGAACATCGGTGCACTGCTGGGTGCTGGTGTTGCGTATGAGTTGAGCCCAAGCTTTGATATTCGCGCGGAGTATCGTGCTTTCATCGTGAAGTCACCGAACTTCGGTATCAATAACTTCAAGACGGATCGATATGAAGCGATCTCGATACCTGCGATTGGTATTGCGTACCACTTCTAAAGAAAGCAGCAATTGATCGACATGCAGAGAGCCCCGGCAGTTTGCCGGGGCTCTTATTTGTCAGGGCGTGTTTTGAGCTGATGCAAGACTAGCGGAAGTGGTAGGCCGCGCCGATGGTGAAGACGGTAGGGGTGAGGCCATTGGGGGGGAAGCTGAGCCAGTGCTGGTACTCGAAGTCGGCGCGTACGTTGATGAAGCTGAGTACGCGATAGTCAACCCCGACGCCACCGACGAGCATGTTGTAGGCGAGGTTGGCGGTGGGTAGGTTGGGTGGGGCAGTATTGTCAATGGGGGTGTAGGGGAAGTTGAAGACACCCCGGCCGTACATGGCTTTGGCATAAGGACTAAAGCGCCCGTATTTGCGGAAGTAGCGGCCGCCGAGTTGGTAGGTTTTCTGGTACACGGCGCTGGGGCTGGGGGCGTGGATGTAGCGGAATTCTCCTTCGACCCCAATGTGGGAACGGAAGTCGAAGTCTGCGTAGCCGGTGAATCCGTTGAGGCGTTGCGGGAGGTAGTCGGAGTTGCCATTGCTGAAGCCGGCTCCGATCTGGAGATCACCGACACGGGATGCAGTGGGGGAGGCCTGGGCGTGGGAGGCGACCGCTGCACCGAGTACGGCGAGTAGGATGAGAGCCTTCGTTAGCAAGTACATCCCCCTAAGGAAAAGTGAGGCAGGTGAAGCGCGGAAAGTGGATTACCGCGGCGGTAAATATCGGACGAGCCGCTGATTGCCGGCAGACGGTATTGGACACTATGGGAAAGAATACGCGACTCCGATGGTGGTGACATAGGGACTAAGTGTATTGGGGGTGAAGCCTGGCCATTTTTGTAGTTCAAAGTCGATGGCACGAACGTTGAGGTAATGGGTGACTCTGATATCGACGCCACCTCCGAAAGCATAGGCCATGTAGTTTTCGGAGTAGTTGGGTTTTGGTGGTAGCTGGTAACTGATAGTGCCCATGCCGATGAGGGCTTTGACGTATGGGGTGAAGATGGAACGTGTCATGACGAGACGCGGACCGACGAGGTATGTACTTTCTCCGACACCGGAAGGTTTGGTGAGATCGTAGTGGATTTCGCCTTCGATGCCGATGTGTCTTCTGAAGTCAAAGTCGGTGTAGATACTGATTGCCTTTGGCTTGTACTGGCTGTAGTCGGCGGAGATGATGCTGCCGCCGATGCCGAGCTGCAAGGTGCCGGATTTGGTGGCAGTGGGTACTGCCTGAGCGTGTGAGAAGACTGTGAGACCGAACACGCAAGTGAAGCAGCTGATGAGCCATTGCCGTTTCAACTTGAGTACCTCCTGAACCGATGGGCCGAAGACGAGACGCCGGAAGCTTTGCCTGGCTGCGTTGAGGTTGCAGCGGACAGGATGGTGCTACTGTCCGCTGTGTTGCGAAGGCTAGTTCTGCGGTGGTGCTGGCTGGGGTGTTGCGGTTTGTTGCGGTGCCGCTGCAACAGGTGCTGCGTTGGGGTCTGTTGCGGCTGCTGGAGCTGCGGCCGGAGCGGCTGCCTGATCCGCTGGTGCCTTGTAGTAGCTGAGCTTGAGGTAAACGGGCTCGACCTCGAATGGCATCTTGTCGGATGCGGAGAGGAGGGGCTCAAAGGAGGAGTGCATGGTGATGACCTGATCGGTCCAGGGATCGTAGCGCAGGAAGCTGGAGAGTGGCATGGCTGCCTGCTGCTTGAGATCCTTCATGTCGAGCTTTGGCCCTTTGGGCATGAGTGCTGCGAGCCAGAAGCTGGAGTCGGTATCGCTCTTGACGAGGCCATCGCCGAGGAGCGGCTCGTTGAGGGCTTTGAGGGCCTTGACCCGCTGCTGGAGTTGCTGAAGGTAGAGTCCGAAGTATTGCTGACCGTCGGCAAGCTCCTTGGCGTTGAGCAGTTCGATGGCTTTCTTGGCTGCGGCGAGGTTATCGGCATCGGTGTGGTGCATGGGGATGCGATTGAAGACGGCGTTGGTGGGGAAGAGGAGGCGATCGTTGAAGGCGAACTTGGTATCCAGGCGGTGAGCGAGGATGATGTGCGCGATCTGGAAGGCGAGGATGGCGTTGAGATTGCCCATCTGCTGTGCGCCATCCTGGGTGACGACACCGGTGGTGTCGAGGAGGCTCTTGGAGATGAGGATCGTGTTGCCGATGGCGATGGACTCCAAGGGCTCGGTCAGCATGGTGCGGCAGCGGATGGGCCGGGAAAGCGTGATGTTGTTGTAGGCAAGGATGTTTCCGGCGAGTGCTTCGAGGGTTTTGTCGAAGTCGCTGGGTGCGTCGATCAGGCCGGCCTGGAAGAGGCGCTCGACGACGTTATCCTCTGCCTGCTGGACCCAGGCGCGCTGGGCACCGAGGGGGCTGACATCCTGGGCGTCATTGGAGACGTCGGTGGCTCCGACAACGTCCATGGACGTGTTGGCGGCATCGGGTGGGGGAACCTTGAGCTGGTAGCCCCAGACGTGGTTGATGGCCTTGAACTTGAGGGTGCGGGAGACGCTCTTGGGATCGCTCTCCTCGACATAGAAGGAGGTGGGGAGCCAGAGGTCCGGCTGGATGTTGGTGCGCCAACTGTCGAAGTGGTAGAACTCCTTGTGATCGGCGTCAGAGCCGGAGAAGTCTCCGTTGAAGCGGACTACGCTGCCGTTGTGGGTTTCGATCCAGATACGTCCGAAGAAGCGACCATAGGAGCGGCGACCGTCGGCTGGGGTGACATCGAAGACAGCGGTGGGGGTGTTGCCGAGAAAGTCGTTACGGACGAAGCCGAACTTGTAGTGCTGGCGGTCGAAGCTGTTGGAGTCCATGAGGAGCATCTGGACGAATCCTGCTTCGTGGAAGGTGAGGTGGAGGCTGCCCCCGAGTCCGGTGAGGAAGGAGGTGGAGTGCTTGAGGAAGCCGAGCTTGCCGTCGTTTGTGGTGCCTTTGGAGGTGGACTTATTGACCTCGTAGGCGGTGTCTCCAATGATCTTGCTGAATTCGACGCGGCCGAGGAAGTGCTGGTCGGAGTCGGGGACCTGTCCGAGGACGGGGTCTGGGCGCATGTTCTGGATGTAGGTTTCGACGATGGGAGCGCGATCCTTGACGGTCTTAATGACTTCCTTTTCGCGGAGGATGGCCTTGTCGATGAGGGCGTTCTGGGCGGCGGTGGGTTTGCGCGCCGGGAGGACGTCTTCTTTGGTCTTCTTCTTTCCGATGTGCGGAAGGCCGATGGCGGCGCAGGCTGGAAGAGTGGTGGCTACGATGGCTGCCAACAGCAAACCGGCGGCGGACTGTTTCCGGAAGGTCATTTTTAGAGGCTCCTGGGGCGGCTGTCAAAACCACCCCTCTGTTGCTTTGATGCTAGTTCAGAATGTACGGCTCGTGAAGTGATGACTGGAGAACGTGGGATCATCCAGCGAGTTGGAAAGCGATGTTGACAACTCCTTCCCAGTCGATAGGACGACCGGAGGGATCGGTGGCAGGTTGGAAGCGGGTTCCTTGCACGGCACGTACGGCGGAGTCGTCGAGGCCATGACCGAGACCGCTGGTGACACCGAGGACCTGGACCGCCCCGGATGCGGAGACGCGGAGGCGAACGGATACGACGCCTTCGAGGTGCAGCTTGATGGCTTCTGCGGTGTACTCGGGGCGAGGCTTGAAGAGAACTTTGGGACCACTGTGCACCGCGGCGGGCGCGGGTCCGGAGGGTTTGGGCATGGGGGGCGGGACGTTCTGGCCGAGGTTGACGGGGCCGGCGACTCGTCCTGGTGCGTTCATGGGGCCGGTACCGTTGGTGACGCCGAGTTTGACGCCCTTGACGGCGTTGGCGGCGTTGTCGCGACCGTTCATGTTTTGGCTGCCAGCGGAACCGGAGCCGAGGTTGACGACCTTGGAAGGAGAGCCCATTCCAGTGTTGGATGCGGGCATGCCTGCCATGCCAGCACGACCGAGGTTGATGGCCGAAGTTGCGGGGCGATTGTAGGGGGCGATGG
>DAICZO010000257.1 GCA_027311125.1 Acidobacteriaceae bacterium | reverse complement strand
GGCACCTTCAGCGACGTCACCGCCGCCGCCGGTCTCTCTGCCGATAACGCCTGGGCCACCGGCGCCACGTTTGGCGACTACGACGCCGACGGCTGGCCCGATCTCTTCGTCGCCCACTACGTCGACTTCCACCTCAACGATCTGCCTCAATTCGGCTCCAGCAAAACCTGCCAGTACCACAGCGTCGCCGTGCAGTGCGGCCCCCGCGGACTCAAAGGCTCCGGCGACTCGCTCTACCGCAACAACCACAACGGCACCTTCACCGACGTCTCCAGGGCCGCCGGTCTCGACGACCCTGCCGGCTTCTTCGGCCTCACCGCCGTCTGGTCCGATCTCGATGGAACCCACCAGCCATCGCTCTTCGTCGCCAACGATGGTGGCCCCAACTACCTCTACCAGGCCGACCGCCCAGGCCACTTTGCCGACACCGCCCAGGCCGCCGGCGTAGCCGTCAACGCCGATGGATTCGAGCAGGCCAACATGGGCGTCGCACTTGGCGACTATCAGCACACCGGACGCTTCTCCCTCGCCGTCACCCACTTCAGCGACGAGTACACTACCCTCTTCCGCAACGATGGCGACAACAGCTTCTCCGACGTCTCCGCCGCCTCCCATGTCGCACCGCCCACGCGCTCCTTCGTTGGCTGGGGCGACGCCTTCGTCGACCTCGACAACGACGGCTGGGTCGACCTCTTCCTCGTCAACGGACACGTCTACCCGCAGGTCAACTCCGTCGGACCCGGCCTCAAATATCGCGAGCCCGCCGTGCTCCTCCGCAACCTGCACGACGGCACCTTCGCCGATCTCAGCCAGCAGGCAGGTCCAGCCATACAGACTCCCCAGGTCAGCCGCGGCCTCGCCGTAGGCGATCTCTTCAACGACGGCCACATGGAACTCGTCATCGAAAACCTCCAGGGCGCGCCCATGATCCTGCGTCCCGAATCCGGCCCGCACAACCACTGGCTTGGCCTCGCGCTCCAGGGCTCCGGCAACAACCGGCTCGCACTCAACGCCCGCGTCCGTGTCACCGCCGGCACACTCGTCCAGACCGACGAACTCCGCAGCGGTGGCAGCTACCTCTCGCAGAACGACCTCCGCCTGCACTTTGGCCTCGGCGATCACCAGCGCATCGACAAGCTGGAGATCTTCTGGCCATCCGGCGAAACCCAGGTGCTCAACTCACTCGCACCCGACCGCTTCTACACCATCGTCCAGGGGCAGGGAACACCCAGCCCTGATCCGCAACCTACCCACACCCCAACCATAGGTAAACCATGATCTCTTCCCCGCAGCGAACCCTCTCTCTCGCCACCACCCAGCGCCTAGCCTCATCGGCGCGCACCGCGCTCCTGCTCGCAACCTTCACCCTATGCGGACTCGCTGCCACAGGCTGCTCCGGCGCTGCCTCAACGGCAGCCATCACCACGCCGCCTGTCACCACGCCCGCCGCTCAGGTCGCCACCCCCACGCTCACCACCACCTCCGCGCTCAACGGTGCCGTCATCGTCAGCCTCACCGACATCACCCCCAACGCCACCATCTACTACACTCTCGATGGCAGCACCCCGGGCACTACCGCCACACAGTACATCGCACCCTTCCTCGTCGCCGCCAACGTCTCCGTCAAGGCCATCGGCCACCTCTCCGGAGACACCGACAGCGCCATCGCCTCCCAGTCCGTCTCCACCAGCATCGCCTCCGGAACCCTCGTCTGGTCCGACGAATTCACCAACACCACCAATGCCAACGCCCAGCCCAATCCCTCCATCTGGGGCTACGACATCGGTGGCGGCGGCTGGGGCAATGCAGAGCTGGAAAACTACTGTGCCTGGGGCTCGTCCACCGCACCTTGCACCACCACCTCGCCCAGCGCCTACGTCGGCACCGACAACTACCTCCACA
>DAICZO010000255.1 GCA_027311125.1 Acidobacteriaceae bacterium | reverse complement strand
CGTGCTGTAGCGGAGCGTTCAGCCTGACTGGAAGCGACGAAGCTTCAGTACACCTCTCCCACTTCGTGGGCGCGGTGTACGGACGCGCTGTTTCCACTCAGCGTGAAAACGCTCTAGCCCGTCTTCGCGGATTGGCGGGTTTTTCCGCACTGCGCTCGTTGTCGATCAACGAGTTAGCCCGTCTTCGCGGATTGGCGGGTTTCGCCAGGCTCTCCCCATTGTTCATCAATGGGTTGGCGGAAAAGGTCTTCACTACAGCGGGAGGCTGGGGACGGCGGCTGAGGCGATTCGCGGAGGAGGTTGGGGCGGCAGGTTGAGCTTGAGCTGCTGGATCAGGAGTAGGAGTTCAGGCTCCGGCTGGGTGTAGCGGGTCAGCAGCAGCTCGCGGCCGTCGGTTGTCGGCAGATGGACATCGATCATTTGGACGGCGGCGAACTTCTCGAGAGCACTGCGCGCAGTCAGCCCTGGCGCCAGCGCATGCAGGCGCCGCTGCAGCGTGATCTGGAGACAGTAGGCCAGGAACGCGATGAAGATATGCGCTTCGACCCTGCGCTCCTTCTGATGGAAGATTGGTCGTATCGCCAGGTCGCCTTTCAGGTTTTTGAACGCCTCTTCCACCGCAACGAGCTGCATATAGTACTGCCATAGCAGCGCGGGATCGTTCTCAGTGAGATTGGTCCGCAACAGATATCGCCCTTCCCGCCGGCGGATCCGCCGCAGCTTCTGGCGGTTGAGGGTGTAGATGAACATGGCGCTTTCCTTGTCCATCTCGATATCGACCAGACGCCATGCGGTGGGGGCTCGGGACCTTGCCGCCCCCAGCTTCATCAGCATTTCCTCGCGCGGGACTTCCATGGCGGCCAACTCTCGCAGCCGCTTCCACAGCCACTTCAGCTGTCGCCTGCGCATCGCACGTTCCTTGCTGACGCGATCGATACTCTCGGCGAAAACATAGAGTTCGCCGTCCTCGGCCAGCAGTTTGACCGCGACACCCGCGCGGGCCTCCTGCCAAGGCATGGCCAGGAGCTGCTTCTCGAGGCGCGAGAGGCGGCCTTTCGGCGTTCCCACCAGATACCGCACCGGCGGGTCGCTGCCGCGCATCTCCGCCAGTACCGCTTCAGTGGGAATGCCGCGATCCATCACCCAGACACGCCGCGCGCGACCGTATTGCCGCTCGATCTTGGCCAGAAACGTCCGCAGCGTCTTGCAGTCCGCCGTGTTGCCGGGCAGCACCTCATAGGCCAAGGGAAGACCGTCCGGGGTGACCACCAATGCGATCACCACCTGCGGACAGTCCGGCCGTTTGTCCCGGCTGTAGCCGTGGCGGCGCTTGTCGCCCTCCGCCACGTCGGAGGCGTTGATCTCGAAGTAGGTGCTGGTCAGATCGTAGAGCAGCACGTCGAATGTGGCATTGAACAGGTCCCGCCAGCGCGCCACCAGATGCGAGAACAACGCATCTTTGTGCTGCAACAGGAAGTCATGGCAGGCGTAGAGCTTGTGCGACTCCGCCAGTCCGAAGTCCGCTCCCAGCAGGTCGGCCATGGCGCTCTTGCCGAACCAATCGCGATGCAGCTTCCACTCGCTGCCCGGCGTGATCAGCCGGTAGGCGACCAGCACCTGCAGGATCTGGTCCCATTGCGTGCGCTTACGGCTCGGCGGCAGGCGGCCGGCCCAGAAGCTGTCCAGCTGCAATGCCTGCCACAATTGGCCCGCCAGCCAACAGGCGCCCCATTGCCGCGGCCGACATAGCCGCATGTCCGACAGGCGAAGCTGCACAACCGACGCATCGGCCGCAACGGCGGCGCAGCGATCCTCGGGGAACAGCGCCAGTGTCCGCGCCCGTCCGGTGTCCGCATCGAGAACCTCGATGGCCTTGCGCCACGCCGCAGCCTGTGACGAGTTGATCTCGCCCAAGTACAG
>DAICZO010000252.1 GCA_027311125.1 Acidobacteriaceae bacterium | reverse complement strand
GGACCTCTGCGATCAGTCTAACGCTGAGGGGTCTGGTGGAGTGAGGCTGATGGGGAGACTGTGGTGTGTGTCTGTCGATGGGATTGGTTCTGGGGGAGCCGCAAGGCCGGGACAGGGGCTGACATCAAAGCGTCTGTTGGTGTTGGTCTGACGAGGTGAATTGAATTCTGGATTGATCGTGATTTGAGGAATAGTCGTTGAAGCACGGATTACTGACGCACTTCTTCCTGTCGTTGATAATCCTGTCTCTATGGGTATAGAGGCGATCTAACACCAATCCAGGTATGTCGCTTCTGTGGACAGCGTTTCGGGGGACCAACCTACAGTAGCGAGAGAGCGCTGCACTTGCTGCAGCTATCTAAACAACAACCTCGGCCAGTGTTGTTTCTTGGGTCGTTGAACCGGGTCTTTCCCAAAGATAAATCTCGTTCCCGTCGGGGTCTTCCAGATTGGCGAAGTTGCCCGGCTCCGTACGCACGACATTCCCTTTGATGGCAATACCGAACTTTTTCAACCTTGAGATCGCCGTTTCAATGGGAACGGTAATGTCGAGCCCCAGCATGATGGCCCCTTTTGTACCGGGAGCCGGATATTTGCTTGATGCCGGATGAATCCCAATCGTTAGGCCCTCACCTGCGCTGACAGTTGCCCAATCATTGCCAAAGCGATTGGTGAGTCGAAGTCCAAGGACTTCGGTGTAAAAGCGAATTGACCTGTCGAAATCCGAGACGATGATGGTTGCGTTACCGCCTGAAGTCATACTCAATCTCCTTGGATCAAGTTTCAACGAAGTGGTAGAGTTTGCAAAGAGCCACTTAGCAGGTCCACTCATGAAAAAGACCGTCTGGCCTGAGATTAGACTTACTCGGACTCCGGTAGCACCGACGCTCCGGCAACAGATCGAACAGCAGATCAGAAGGGCTATCTACGACGGCACGCTTTCTCCGGGCGCCCGTCTACCTTCATCACGCCTCTTGGCAGCTCTACTCGCGGTTTCGCGTGGAACGGTGGTTGATGCGTATGAAGCGCTACTTGAGGCAGGTTTGGTACTGACGGAACTGGGCACCGGGGTGTATGTAGCCTACGTCGCGCCTCGTGTTCCGAACTTTGTGAATTTGAAACGAGCTGCGGTTGCAGCGCACTACCCAGCCCGCATCACTTTTTTCGAAGACCCCGATGGCAGTTCGCTCTATCTCAATGTGCTCCCCTAGTTAGTCATTCCTGAGAAGTCGGCTTGTCGGAAGGAACTCCGTCCAGCCGATCTCAACTGGTGAGAACAGGGCAATGCGCTTAGTGAGTTCCGCTATGCGCAATTTTCAGAATTGATCTCTATAGACGAGTTTTAGGTCGCTTTGCTTGCGCATGTGTGGGATTCAAATTGCTGTGTGTCGTGGAGGCAGGCGTTGCTCTTATGCTCACTGTGCCGGACGGGTCTGGGGGTAATTTCCGTCTGGGTTACAGGAGTAGCTGGCTGGGGGCGTCTGCATGTTTGGGTCATGGCAGGTGATTTCAGGGGTGGGTTTGGTGATGGTGGCTTTTGGGGATTGGGTGGTGAGGCGGGTGAAGGAGTCTTCGGGAACGATAGAACCCTGGCAGGGTGGCCCCGCTCGTAGCTGGACCTTGAGCTACAGATTTCGTTGCGGCGCCGTTTTGATAACGCCGATCTCGTCTCTGGTCGGCAACAGTGGAGCTGCTGAGCCGGTCAGAGTTTTCTCTGCATGGACATTGCCTGGACGGCGCAAACGGTCACGATGAAAGAGCGACCCGAGAAGACTCCAGAGGACATCCTGGTTGCACTTCTTTTGTAGGGGTTTTAAGGAATGGTGGACGCGGTAGGGATCGAACCTACGACCAGTCGATTAAGAGTCGAATGCTCTACCAGCTGAGCTACGCGTCCAATTTTTTGTTCTCGGGGAGAGAAGCGAGTAACCGGCTTGGGATGCGAGTTTGAAGTGCAGTTCGCAGCGCCGATTACTCACCTAGAATACCACAGGAGTGGGGCTGTGGAGTGTGTGGTTTAGAGAAAGCTAGCCGACAAAATCGACCTTGGCGCGCATGGGGATGATGCCGCGGTCGTAGCCCATCTCGAGCAGCTTGTGGATGGCGACTTTGCCGTCATCTCCGAAGTCGAGCGTGCGCTCGTTGACGTACATTCCTACGAAGCGATTGGCCATGTTGGTGTCGAGATCGCGAGCGAACTGCATGGCGTAGGCGAGCGCTTCGTCGCGGTTGTCGAGAGCGTGCTGGATGCTGTTGCGGAGTGCGTTGGTGGTGGTGAGGAGGGTTTCGGGCCCGAGGGAGCGGCGGATGGCGTTGCCGCCGAGGGGCAGGGGCAGGCCAGTCTGCTGGTGCCACCACTGGCCGAGGTCGAGGAGTTTGACGAGACCATCGTTGGCGTAGGTGAGTTGGCCCTCGTGGATGATGAGGCCGGCGTCGAACTCCCCGGAGACGACGGCGGGGATGATCTTGTCGAAGGGAACGAACTCGGTTTCGACGTCGGGGGCGAAGAGTTTGAGGGTGAGGTAGGCGGTGGTGAGAGTGCCGGGGCCGGCGATGCGGGTTTTCTTGACCTCGTCGAGGGTCATCTTGCGGGAGGAGACGATCATGGGGCCGTAGCCATCGCCGACGCTGCCGCCGCAGGACATGATGGTGTAGTTGTCCTGAAGGTAGGGGTAGGCGTGGAAGGAGATGGCGGTGACGTCGTAGAAGGCTTCGTTGATGGCCTTCTGGTTGAGGGTTTCGATGTCGGTGAGGGTGTGGGTGAACTTGAATCCGGGCACGCGCACCTTGCTGGTGGCCAGACCGTAGAACATAAAAGCGTCATCGGAGTCGGGGCTGTGGGCGATGCTGATCTCTTGAATTGCGGTGCTGGCGGTGTTCATTGGGGAGCGTCCTTAACTTAGTTGTAAACATGGGATGCGTGGCTGTGCGATGACGACTCGAATCGGTCGCATAATGAGCAGCCGGGTACGGTAATCGACTAGGAGCGACGGAAACGTTGGATCGATTGGTAGATTCCGGCCGCTGCTGTGACCTTGGCAGCTTCTCCGAAGAGGAACGGGGTGACTGCGAGGTGCATGGCGGAGGTGGCGTTGAGGTGGAGAAGGAAGGCGAGCCAGGCTGCGCCCAGCGCGAAGACGGGAATGCTGGCCAGGGTGCCAGCGAGGATGGCGATGGAGAAGCGGGCGCGGGGGGTGCTGGTGATGCGGACTACGGCGCCTGCGATGGCTGCGGCGAGCGGGTAGGAGAAGAGGAAGCCTGCGGTGGGGCCGAGGAGTTGAGCGAGTCCGCCGGGGCCGTGGGGGCTGAATACGGGCATGCCGGCTGCGCCTTCGGCGAGGTAGAGCAACATGGAGCAGAAGCCAGCGACGGGGCCCAGGGCCATGCCGACGAGGATGACGGCGAAGGTCTGGAGGGTGAGCGGCACAGCCGTGAATGGCAGCGGCAGGGAGATGTGGGCGCAGACCGCGACGAAGGCAGATGCGGCGAGCACCAAACCGGCTTTGCGAGCGACGGAGTAGGTGAGCGAGGAGGCGGGGTGCTGGGCTGTGGCTGTGGCGGTGAAGGCAGATTGCATGCAGCAGGTCCTTTCGGGGACTTCTCTCAATGTCTTACTTAGACTAACTCCTTGTGCTGAGCAATGCGGAGGGGATTAGCGGTTTGATGCGTACCTGGGGCGAGACCTGGTGGGTTGATGAGGGTCGGTGAGGTC
>DAICZO010000250.1 GCA_027311125.1 Acidobacteriaceae bacterium | reverse complement strand
CCGAGGCCCTGTGCGCCGATGCCGAGTTGATTCACCTTGTTGTACAGCTCGATGCGGAGCTTTTCGATGTTGGTCTGCGGGCCGCGCTGGATGAGTTCCTGCATGTCGATGGGGTCCATGAGGGACTGTTTGGCGAGCAGCATGGCCTTCTCTGCGGTGCCGCCGATGCCGATGCCCAACATGCCGGGCGGGCACCATCCGGCGCCCATGGTGGGGACGGTCTTGAGCACCCAGTCGACGATAGAGTCGGAGGGGTTGAGCATGACGAACTTGCTCTTGGCCTCGGAGCCGCCACCTTTGGCTGCGACGATGACGTCCACCTCGCCGCCCTTGACGAGCGAGACCTCGACGACCGAGGGGGTGTTGTCGACGGTGTTCTTACGGGAGAAGGCGGGGTCGGCCAGGATGCTGCCGCGAAGCTTGTTGTCGGGGTCGAGGTAGGCTTTGCGGACTCCGGCATCGCACATCTGCTGGAGGTCGAGGGTGGCAGGGCCGCCGTTGGGGCCTTGCCAGCGGACGTCCATGCCGACCTTGAGGAAGACGGTGACGATGCCGGTGTCCTGGCAGATGGGGCGGTGGCCTTCGGCGCACATGCGGGAGTTGATGAGGATCTGCGCCATGGCGTCTTTGGCGGCGGGTGACTGCTCCAGCTCGTAGGCGCGGGCGAGGTTGGTGATGTAGTCGAGCGGATGGTAGTAGCTGATGTACTGGAGCGCGTCGGCGATGGACTGGATGAGATCGTCTTGCTGGATGATGGCCATGGGTTCGGTATTCTCTCGGCATTGATTTTAGAACCTGCGAGGAACGATGAGCGAATCGGCAGGCTGGGCGTGGGCTGGTGCGGACACCTGCGACGGCTGGATACGACGGCTGAATACGACGGCTAGATGCTACGGCAGAATTCATGCAGGATTTACAGTAGAAGGATGACGAAGACGTCGCAGGTCGACCTGGTGGGTGTGGGCTTGAACGCCACGGACACCATGATTCCGCTGGTGGAGTATCCGGCGCGTGGGTCCAAGGTGGAGTTCAGCAGTGCGGCGGTTTTGCCGGGTGGGCAGGTAGCAACGACGGTGGTGGCGTGTCAGCAGTGGGGGATGCAGACGCGCTATGTGGGCAGCCTGGGCGACGATAGCGCGTCGACGCTGCACCGGAAGGCCTTTGAACGGGCGGGGGTGGAGACGCAGATTATCGCGGTGGAAGAGTGCGCCAGTCGGCAGTCGCTGATCCTGGTGGACGATGGCGGTGAGCGGACAGTGCTGTGGCGGAAGGATGAGCGGCTGGATCTGCGGCCCAGCGATCTGCAGCGGGAGTGGATTGTCAACGCCCGCGCGCTGCATGTGGATGGCTACGACACCGCGACGGCTACGGTGGCAGCGGGCTGGGCGCGAGAGGCCGGCATTCCGGTGATCGCGGATCTGGATGCGATCTACCCGGGCGTGGAGGCTTTGCTGGAGCGGATCGATTACCTGATTGTGAGCCGGGATTTTCCCTGCCAGCTTATGGGCGAGGAGGATCTGGAGAAGGCGTTGCAGCAGATGCAGCTACGGTATGGCTGCACGGTGTCGGCGGCGACGCTGGGGCCGGACGGGGTGCTGGCGTGGGACGGCAACTCGTTCCAGTATGCGGCGGCGTACCAGGTGCCGGTGGTGGATACGACCGGAGCGGGCGACATCTTCCATGCGGGATTTATTTATGGGCTGCTGCAGGGTTGGCCGCTGCTGCGACAGCTTGATTTTGCGTGTGCGGCGGCGGCGTTGAACTGCATGTCGGTGGGGGCGCGGGGCGGAATACAGAGCGTGGCCGCGATCGAGGAGTTGATGGCCAGCGGGACACGCTACAGCGACGGGTATGTGGCGAGTCTGGATGGCCTGGTCCGCTAGGGCTATGCTGATCGGTACGGGCTGCGGGCTGGCCTGATGGGGGTCGGCGATGGCGGAGACGCGCAGAGAGAAGGATTCACTGGGGGACGTCGAGGTTCCGGTGGATGCGCTGTACGGTGCGCAGACGATGCGGGCGGTGGGGAACTTTCCTATCAGTGGGCTGCGAGCGAGTGGTTTTCTGATTCGGGCGCTGGGGCTGGTGAAGCGTGCAGCGGCCGAGGTGAATCAGGAGCTGGGATTGATTACGCCGGAGCAGGGCGAGGCGATCGTACGGGCCGCGCTGGAGGTGATCGACGGCCAGCATGACAGGGATTTTGTGGTGGATGTGTGCCAGGCCGGGGCGGGGGTCAGCCTGCACATGAATGCCAATGAGGTG
>DAICZO010000242.1 GCA_027311125.1 Acidobacteriaceae bacterium | reverse complement strand
ACTGGGATGGGAGTTGGTGATTGGCGATGCGGCGACGGAGTTGAAGGCCGCGGAGGTGTTTGGGGCGATCTTCCAGTATCCGGGGACGCTGGGCGAGGTGGTGGACTATCGCCGGGTGATCGCGGACCTGCACGCCGAGGGAGCGATTGCGGTAATGGCGACCGATCCGCTGGCGCTGACGCTGTTGACTTCGCCGGGCGAGTTGGATGCAGATATGGCAGTGGGTTCGACGCAGCGGTTTGGCGTGCCGATGGGATATGGCGGTCCGCATGCGGCGTTTCTGGCGACGAAGGATGAGTTCAAGCGGTCGCTGCCGGGGCGGTTGGTTGGTGTGTCGATCGATGCGCGAGGCGCGCAGGCTTACCGGTTGGCGTTGCAGACGCGGGAGCAGCATATTCGGCGGGAGAAGGCGACGAGTAATATTTGCACGGCGCAGGTGCTGCTGGCGGTGATGGCCGGGATGTACGCGGTGTATCACGGGCCGGAGGGTTTGAAGGCGATTGCGCGGCGGGTGCATGGGATGACCGGCAAGCTGGCAGTGGGCCTGACGGGCATGGGATTTGCTGTGGAGCCTGAGGCTTACTTCGACACGATTACCGTGCGGACGGGCGAGCGGACGGAGGCGATCCATCAGGCTGCGGTGGCGACGGGGATAAACCTGCGGCGGGTGGCGGCGGACCGGATCGGGATCAGCCTGGATGAGACGACGACGGTGGCGATTGTCGAGGCGGTGTGGAGTTGCTTTGGAACTGCGCCGCGGTTTGCCGAAGTGCAGGAGCGGATGGCGATTCCGGCGGGATTGCAGCGGACGAGCGAGTTTCTGCAGCATCCGGTGTTCCACCAGTACCACTCGGAGACGGAGATGCTGCGGTATATGCGGCGGCTGGCGGATCGCGATCTGGCGTTGGACCGAGCGATGATTCCGTTGGGCTCTTGCACGATGAAGCTGAATGCGACGACGGAGATGTTGCCGGTGACGTGGCCGGAGTTTGGGAGCCTGCATCCGTTTGTGCCGGCGGACCAGGCACTGGGCTATGCGGAGATGCTGGGAGAGCTCGAGAAGCGGTTGTGCGAGGTGACAGGGTACGACGCATTCTCGTTCCAGCCCAACTCGGGTGCGCAGGGTGAGTATGCCGGATTGCTGGCGATTGGTGCGTACCATGCGAGCCGCGGTGAAAGCCACCGGAAGATCTGCCTGATTCCGGCTTCGGCGCATGGGACAAATCCGGCGTCGGCGCAGATGGCGGCGATGGAAGTGGTCGGGGTGAAGTGCGATGACGATGGCAACGTCGATGTGGACGACCTGCGGGCCAAGGCGACGCACTATGCGGACATACTGGCGGCAGTGATGATCACGTATCCCTCGACGCATGGCGTGTTTGAAGAGAAGGTGCGGGAGATCTGCGAGATTGTGCATGCGTGCGGCGGCCAGGTGTATCTGGATGGCGCGAACCTGAACGCCCAGGTGGGAGTTGTGTATCCAGGCAAGTTTGGCGCGGATGTGAGCCATTTGAATCTGCACAAGACGTTCTGCATTCCGCATGGCGGCGGGGGTCCGGGAGTGGGGCCAGTGGGTCTGCGGGCGCACCTCGCGCCGTTTTTGCCGGGGCATCCTGCGCTGGGTAAGGAGAGCGTGGTGGGGCCGGTTTCGGCTGCGCCGTATGGGTCGGCTTCGATTCTGCCGATCTCGTGGGCGTACATGCTGCTGATGGGCGGAGTGGGGCTGACGAAGGCCACGGAGGTGGCGATTCTGAATGCGAACTACATTGCGAAGCGGCTGGACCCACACTATCCGGTGCTGTACAAGAACGAACATGGACGGGTGGCGCATGAGTGCATTCTGGATACGCGTCCGCTGAAGGTTTCGTGCGGCGTGAGTGTGGACGATATTGCGAAGCGTTTGATCGACTATGGGTTCCACGCGCCGACGATGAGTTTTCCGGTGGTGGGGACGCTGATGATCGAGCCTACGGAGTCGGAGTCCAAGGCGGAGATCGATCGATTCTGCGAGGCGATGATCGCGATGCGGCACGAGATTGGCGAGATTGAGGCCGGAACGTATACGATTGAAGAAAGCCCTTTGCATTTTGCACCACATACTGTCTTCGACCTTGCGGAGGAGAACTGGGACCGGCGTTATACGCGAGCACAGGGATGCTTCCCTGCTACCTCGCGGAAGAACGATAAGTACTGGGCACCAGTGAACCGAATCGACAATGCGTACGGGGATAGGAACCTGTTTTGCTCGTGCCCTCCGACAGCGGAGTATTGCGAGGTTGTTTCTGAATAAGTGATCCACGTCGATCATGCACACGGAGCGTTTCGAGGAGAGGGAGCTGCGGTTTGGCTCCCTCTCCGGCCATCGATTTATGGCGGACAGCAAGCGTGTATACGTCGATGGCTCTGACCTTGATGAGTAAGGCGAATGCCTTTTTTTGATCGTGAGGAGAGTGCTAAATGGATTCCATGTTGAAGAACCCCGAGAGCTGGCAGGAAGTGGATTTTCTACACGAGATTGGCAGCAGGATGGCTGCGGCTGATTCGCTGGACTCGATCCTGCAGCGGATTCTGCAGTTTATCTCCGACCTGGTGCGTTGCGACTCGTGCTTTGTGTACATCCAGCAGAACGATCAGTTGGTGTTGAGTGCGTCGAAGAACCCGCACTCGGACCTGCTGCACAAGCTGGAGATTGCGGTGGGCCAAGGCATTACGGGGTGGGTGGCAGAACATCGCGAGGCGGTGGCGATTCCGTCCAATGCATCGAGCGATCCGCGGTTTCGGCGGTTCAACGATCTGCCGGAGGATTTGTTTGAGGCGTTTCTTTCGGTGCCGATTCTTTCGCGTGGCCGGATTGTGGGAGTGATCAACCTGCAGCATCGGCAGCCGCACCACCATACGGACCGGGAGATTCGGTTGATCTCCACAATTGGATTTCTGGTGGGTGCGGAGCTGGAGTTGGCCCGCATTGAGACGGAGAAGGCGGAGATGCAGCGGCAGTTGGAGATGCGCAAGCTGATGGAGCGGGCGAAGGGGATTCTGCAACGGCAGTTGAATCTTGACGAAGAGAATGCGTACCTGACGATGCAGAAGCTGAGCCGACAGAAGCGGAAGCCGATGCGGGAGATTGCCGAGGCGATCATCCTGGGTGAAGAGCTGCGGGCAGGGGTGTAGGGGGTACCGCAGCCGTGGTCTAGACGGCTGCTGTGAGCAGTTCGAGTGCGCCTTTGGCCTTGAGGTCTTCGGCTACGGCGAGGCCGAGGGATTGGGCGGTGGCTTCGGGACCGGTTTCGGTGACGACCTGAATGACGGTGTCGCCATCGGGTGCGACGACCTGGGCGATCATGCGCCATCCGCCGGTGGCGGTGGGCTGGCAGTGGGCTCCGATGGGAAGCTGGCAGCCGCCGCCGAGGGCGTCGAGGGTGATGCGTTCGGCTTCGACACAGAAGCGGGTGTGGGGGTGTTCGAGGAAGGCAATGGCGTTGCGGATATAGGCGTCGCGGTCTTCGTCGGGCTCTACCGAGGCGGGGTATCCGGTGGCGCGGGTTTCGAGGCCGAGGGCACCTTGTCCGGGTGCGGGGCAGAGTTCTTCCGGGCTAAAGCGGTAGTGGACGGACTCCGTGCGCTTGAGGCGATCGAGACCAGCGGCGGCGAGGACGAGTGCGTCGCATTTGCCGTCTGCAAGCTTCTTGAGGCGGGTGTCGATGTTGCCGCGGATTTCGACGAAGTTGACATCGGGCCGGAGGGCGAGTAGTTGAGCGCGCCGGCGGGGGCTGGTGGTGCCGATGGTTCCGCCCATGGGCAGGGTGTTGAGGGACCAGTACGGCTCGCAGACCCAGACGTCACGGGCGTCGACGCGTTTGGGGATGGCGGCGAGGGTGAACTGCGGGGCGAGCTTGGTGGGGAGGTCTTTGAGGGAGTGGACGGCGAGGTC
>DAICZO010000236.1 GCA_027311125.1 Acidobacteriaceae bacterium | reverse complement strand
CTGATGGAGGGTTTACCGGAAGAGTTACGACAGGTGTTGTTGCTGAGCGCGGTAGAGGAGATGACGTCGCGGGAGGTGGGGATCGCGATGGGGATTCCAGAGGGTACGGTGCGGACGCGGTTGATGCGGGCGCGAGCGGAGTTAAAGAAGCGGTTTGAGGCAGAGAGCGGGAGGCGGCGATGAGCGATTTGGAGTTTGATGCATTGCTGGATGGGATTTTGCGGGAGGAGGTGCAGGTGGAGCCGCTGCATGGGCTGGAGTCGCGGATATTGGCGCGGGTGCAGGCACGGCGAAGGTGGACGTGGAGTGTATCGGCGTGGGGTTCCGCAGTGGCTGTGCTGGGTCTGCTGGCGGTGGCGGTGTGGGTACAGGAGGTGCGGCCTGCGCATTAGACGAGCGTCGCGGGGAGTGCGCATGGCGAGTTGCTGGCGGGGCCGAGAGCGGCCAGCGCAGGGAACAGTGGAGGCGCTACGGTGGCGGTGAGTGCGGCGGTGCAAGTGCCGCGGAAGCGGGTGGGTGGTTTGCCGCGTGTGGCTGGGCGTGCGGTGAGTGCGGCTGAGCCGTTGCCGAAGCTGGAGGTGTTTCCGACGCCGGTTGCTGATGCTGGATCGGGTGCGCAGGCGATGCTGCGGTTGGCGGAGTTGTCCCGTCACGGCGGGAGCGAGGCCGTGTTGGACGTGGTGGCAGCTGCGACGCAACACAATGCCGTCGAGGAGATCAGGATTAGGCCCATTTCGATTGCGAGGATCGAGATTGCGCCTTTGGGAAACAGCACGGAAGACGCTGGACAGTAGTTGAGATTTTCAAGGAGAAGACGGATGAAGAAGGCAGGAGTAGTTTCGGGATTTCTGGTTGCAACCGCTTTGCTGGGTTGCGTGGGATCGATGGCTTTGGGACAGAGTGCGGATGGTGGCACACGCGCAGGTACCGCGGTGGAGGCGCCGTTTGTGCCTCGCTACTATCACCTGGTGTTTGTGGTGAAGGAGTTGGAGAACGCCAAGGTGACGAACAGCCGAGAGTATGCGATCAGCGTGAAGACGGTCGGATGGAAGGATAGCAACAACTATGCCCGTTCCATTCGTACCGGGACAAAGGTTCCATTTGAGTCGGAGTCCAACAAACTTAACTACGTCGATGTTGGCGTCAATATCGATTGCCGTGACGTGGTAGATCTGGGGGGGCGACTCGGTATGAATGTCAGCGCGGAGATCAGCAACGTTCAAAGCGCTCCGGCGGATGAACATGCCCGCATGGAGACGACGCTGCAACATGCTGCGCCGATGATTCAACAGAATCGGTGGGTGTCCGACGTGGTGGTTGTGCCAGGAAAGCCGACGGTTCTGTTCTCCTCCGATGACGTGACTTCGAAGCGTACGCTGCAACTGGAGTTGACGGCGACGGAGATCAAGTAGGGCGTGGGAGTGGCGGCGTGGAGCGAGGTTCGCCACTCGCCGCTTCCTGCTTGTCGGGGTTAGCCGCCGTACCAGTGCTGGGAGTGGTACGGCTGCTCCGGCAGGGGGTTGAGAGGCTTGATCTGCTGGAGGAGTTCGGGGGCGGACTGGGTCCAGTTGTTGACGCAGATGGTTTGTCCGGAGTGGGTGCGGAAGTAGATGGAGTTGGAGAGGCCTTTGCGGATTTCGTAGTGGTCGAGTTGCCGCCAGGGTAGGAGGATGTTGCCGCGGAAGGGGTGGGCGCGGAGGAGTCCCTGGGGGGTGATAAGGATTTCGCCGGGGGAGAGGTAGGCGATGGTGGCGGTGACGACGGCGATGGTCCAGAGGGTGAGCAGGTACTGGATAAGGACGCTGTGGAAGACGATAGGGAAGACGATGAAGAGCAGCAGGGCGACGGTGAGGACGAAGCCGCGACGGGAGAGCGATTCGCAGCGGGTGTTGGAGTCGCTATCGGTGACGGCGGGGACGAAGGGAATAGCGGAGAGAGTGAACGCGATGCAGTAGGCGTTGACGGCGAGGGCGAGACATGCGAGCAGCCAGTAGATGAGCTGGGGGAGAACAATCGTGGCGAACATGGCGAGCCTCCTGGAGTCAGGTGACTTCTGTTTGATACGGAGGATAGATAGACTAGCTGTCTATGTCCAGTGGGTTAAAGATGGGTACGCGGGTTCGTTCGTATTCGAAGATCAATTTGGGGTTGGCGATTGGGCCGGTGCGGGCGGATGGCTTTCATGGTCTGACGACGCTGTACCAGACGCTGGCGCTGCATGACGTGGTGACGGTGCGGGCGCAGCGGGCGGCGGTGACGCGGCTGGTGCTGACGGCGAACCACGCGCAGGTGCCACTGGATGAGCGGAATACCTGCTGGAAGATGGTGGAGCGGGCATTGCTGCGGCTGGGTGTGACGGCGGAGGTGGCGATCGATATTGAAAAGAATCTGCC